>CAYIZU010000083.1:0-8196 GCA_964367795.1 uncultured Rikenellaceae bacterium
TTGAAATAATCTCAAATCGATAGATCTTCGCAGCAAATCTGTCTTTGTCCCCGATACGATAATGAGTGTGAGGAATTAACTATAAGCGTTATCTTTAGAATTAGAGAGCAAACTTATAGTAACACAATTTGTAGCATCTTTTTCTACCTCATATTTCCTTCAAAGTAATTTGTAGGTAATGTATTCAACAGATAGCAAAGAGTGGAAGTCATTACCTGAGAACAAGACAATAATAATAAAATTAACGATGCCTTTTTAATAGTTCTTTCTCTATATCAGAGATAGTAAGACCTTTAGCTGTAAGTAATACTAACAAGTGGTATATAAGGTCGGATATTTCATATATCATCCTTTCATTATTCGAGGCGACTGCCTCAATGACCGTCTCTACGGTCTCCTCGCCCACTTTTTGAGCTATCTTATTTATCCCCTCATTGAATAGACGAGTGGTATATGCATCTTTTGGCATATCTCGCTTACGTTGTTGAATTACACTCTCAAGTTTACGGATAAAACCCTCTGAACTATTATCGTTAAAGCAGCTAACAGAACCTGTATGACAACAATTACCTGCACAATCTACCCTTATAAGTAATGTATCGTTGTCGCAATCAACCTCTATTGATTTTATATATAAAAAATTGCCAGAAGTCTCTCCTTTTGTCCATAGTCTCTGCTTAGAGCGGCTAAAAAATGTAACTACCCCACTATCTATGCTCTTTTGGTAAGCCTCATAGTTCATATATCCTAACATTAACACCTTAAGTGTTGAGTTATCTTGTATTACAGCAGGCAATAAGCCTTTATCTGCTTTATTAAAATCTATCTGTCTCATTATTATAATCTTACTTTTATATTATTAATACTAAGGTACTCTTTTAAACTTTTTATTGTTATTTCATCATAGTGAAACAGCGATGCCGCAAGAGCTGCATCCGCTACCCCATCTTGTAATACATCTTTAAAATGACTCATCTCCCCTGCACCGCCTGACGCTATAACTGGTATGGCGAGTAACCTTGATAGCTTTTTATATATTGAGCAGGCGTAACCTCTCTTGGTTCCGTCGTGATTCATAGAGGTAAAGAGTATCTCACCAGCTCCCATCTCTTCGGCTTGTAGCGCCCAAGAAAATAGCTCTTTATCTGTGTGCACTCTCCCACCGTGCGTTGTTACTATCCATTTGTTATTATCGCTCACTGCATCTATTGCCACTACCACCGCTTGTTGTCCAAATTTAGAGGCTATCTCCGTTATGAGTTTCGGCTCTCTTACGGCAGAACTATTAATCGTTATCTTATCTGCTCCTGCACGAAATAGTGCCTCTGCATCATATATGGAGGATATTCCACCCCCCACGGCAAAAGGGATATTTATATTTTTTGCTACACTTCTAACAACATCAATAAATGTTGAACGCCCTTCAACAGTTGCGCTAATATCTAATAAAACTAATTCATCAGCACCCTCGGAGGAGTACTTCTTTGCTAGCTCTACGGGATTACCCACCTCTTTTAATCCTATAAAATTTATGCCCTTAACCGTTTTCCCACCCATCACATCAAGGCAAGGTATTACTCTTTTTGCAACCATTCTTCTATCTCTTTATTTGTTATACACCCTTCATACATAGCCTTTCCTACGATTACAGAAGTGTGATTTAAGCTGTCTAATCGCCTAATGTCACTAAACGAACTAATACCCCCACTGACTGTTATCTCAATATCGCTATATTTTGCTTTTAACTTATTGTATAGCTCATAATTAGGTCCATTAAGCATACCATCGCAACTAATATCAGTACATATAACACGTTTTAGGTTTTTGTAACGCTCTATTAAATCATAGATAGATATACCGCTATTCTCTAACCATCCATTAATTGCAATAACCTCACTCTTAACATCTGCACCTAATATTATTTTGTCGCCATAGCTATCAAGCCACCCACTGAATAGAGTTGGATTGGTAACAGCTACACTTCCTATTATTGCGTATTGTACGCCACTCTCGAATAGAGAGCTTATCGCCTCGTTACTTTTTATTCCGCCCCCATATTGAACTGTCAAGTTGCAATTTGCACACACTCTTTCTGCAACGTCTAAATTTTGTGGACGCACACTCTTTGCGCCATCTAAATCTACAATATGAAGTCGTTTAATACCCATATCTTCATACATTTTAGCAATATCTAATGGCTCTTTATAGTACCTCTTAATACTATTATAGTCGCCTTGCGAGAGCCTTACGCACTCGCCATTTATTATATCTATTGCTGGAATTATCTCTATCATATTTTTAAAAAATTAGTTAATATTTTCTCTCCTACATCGCCGCTTTTTTCAGGGTGAAATTGGCAACCATAAAAATTATCTCTATTAATAGCCCCCGAGAAAGGTTGTGAATGTTTGGAAGTGCAAATAGTATATTCATTAACCTCTGCCCCAAAACTATGTATATAATACACAAAATCACCACACGAGAGACTATCAAAAAGAGGGGATTTTAGGTTATCTATCTCGCACCAACCAATATTAGGTGTTTTATTACTATCATCTGCAACTAAACGGCGCACCCTACTTGATATAATAGATAAGCACTTTGTGTCTCCCTCTTCGGTATGGTCGCACAGTAGTTGCATTCCTAAACATATACCTAACAGAGGTCTTGTTAATCCTTTAATTATTTCATCTAAATCTCTGCTTTTGAGTTGAGCCATAGCATATGTTGCATCGCCAACACCCGGTAAGATAATCCTATCGGCATTTGTTATAATATCTGCATTACTGGTTAGAATATACTCTGCACCTACTCTTTTTAGTGCATTAGTGACAGAGAGTATATTCCCTGCACCATAATCAATTATTGCTATCATAATACTCCTTTACTTGATGGTAGTGAATAATTAAAAATATCTCGTTTTATGGCACTCTTGATGGTACGTGCAAATGCTTTAAATATGCCCTCAATCTTATGGTGCTCATTTTTACCTTTAGCCGAGATATGAAGATTAATCATTGCATTCTGCGCAAAACTCTTAAAAAAATGTTCAAACATCTCAGTAGGGGTATCTCCTATCTTCTCACGCTGAAACTCTACATCCCACAAAAAATCATACCTCCCTCCTAAGTCTAACAGCACTAACGCATCGCATTCATCCATAGGCAGTGCAAAACCATATCTTTCGATACCTCGCATATCCGCTAATGCCTCCTTAAAACATTGCCCTAAAACAATAGCTATATCCTCAACCGTGTGGTGTTCGTCCACCTCCAAATCGCCTTTACATATTAGCTCTATCGATATACCGCTATGATAGATTAGCTGTTCTAACATATGATTAAAAAATTTTAAGCCGCTATCTATATAGTTGCTCCCTTTACCATCTAAATCTATTGTCGTTGATATAGAGGTCTCCTTTGTAGTGCGATTAATGGTCTTTACGCGCTCGTTAAACCTTAAAAATTCATATATTTCGTACCAATTATCAGTCGCTAGGTGGCAATACTCCCTTAATTCGATAGGTGGTTCATCTTTGCTGTAATATATCGCTTTAGCTCCCATATTCTTTGCTAACTCTATATCTGTTAATCGGTCGCCTATTACATAAGACTCTGAAAGAAGATAATCTCCCATTAGATATTCTCTTAGCATACCCGTACGAGGTTTTCTGTTTAGCGAATTTTCGTACTCAAACGAATTATCAATTAATATTTTATCAAAAATAATATCCTCCGCTTTTAAGATTGATAACATCTTACTGTGAGGCTTAATAAAATCCTCCTCGGGGAATGATTCGGTTCCCCGACCATCTTGATTAGAGACCATAACCATCTCATAATCAAGCAACGATATTAATTTTAATCCACTAATAGCATATTTGCAAAATTCTAACTTCTCTAAGCTATCAACCTGAAAATCCACTGGTGGCTCTTTAATTATTGTTCCATCTCTATCTATAAATAGTGCTCGTTTCATAATCTTCTAATTTATTTATTAATAACATATTCTCCTCTGGTGTACCAACTGTTAAGCGCAGGCAGTTACTGCAACCATATAGTCCAGAACGATTCCTAACCAAAACACCCCCATGTAATAAGTGGTTATATATATTTTCGGCATCAGTACACCTTATCATTACAAAATTTGTATCGCTTGGGTAGACCCTCTCAATAAATTTAAATTTTTTTAGTATCTCAATTAATTTATTGCGTTCTGAAATGATTATATCTAATTTATTTCTGCCTCTCGTCAATTTATTAATTGCTACCATTTGAGACATAGCATTAATATTATATGGATATTTTACCCGCGACATATATTCAATTATTGTTGGTGAAGCAAATGCCATTCCCACCCTTAACGCCGCCATTCCCCATGCCTTGGACAGAGTTTGCAGTATAACTAAATTCTCACACTCTTCTATTAGTGATATAAAACCTTTATCGCGCGAAAAATCTATGTATGCCTCATCAATAACAACTACCCCATCAAACGAAGTAATAATTTCCTCCACCTCACAGCGTGTTAACAGATTGCCTGTTGGGTTGTTTGGTGAACATAGAATAATCATCTTAACGTTACTATCTATCGCATTCATAACCTTTTGTGCGCATATATCGAAGTTGTTATCTAATGCCACTTCTACACACTCTATATCATTTATCGCTGCTGCCACCTTATACATACCATAGGTTGGTTTAATAGTCACTATCTTATCTTGTTTTGGTTCGCAAAACACCCTTAACAATACATCTATTGCCTCGTCAGAGCCATTCCCAATAAAAATTCTATCCGCGGGTATATCTTTTTGCAGAGATATTAACTCCTTGAGCTCTTTTTGGTACGGGTCGGGATAGCGGTTGTATATTTCATTATATGGATTTTCGTTTGCATCTAAAAATACCACTATATCTTTATTTCCATCATATTCGTCTCGTGCTGTTGAGTAGGGTGATAGTGATAATATATTCTCTCTTATATATTTTTTCATATCTATTCTTTTAGCCTTATTTTTACTGCGTTTTTGTGTGCTTGCAAACCCTCATGCTCTGCCATAATCATAACAGTTGGAGAGATAGCCTTTAAACCCTCATAACTTAGTTTCTGATAGGTTATATATTTCGAGAAGGTATCAATATTTACCCCACTATAACTATTCGCCCAACCAGCAGTTGGGAGAGTATGATTTGTTCCCGAAGCGTAGTCCCCAACACTTTCAGGTGAGTAATTTCCAATAAATATACTACCTGCATTCTCAATCATATATGCTATTTCTTCGGCATTATTAAGAGATATAATAAGATGTTCGGCGGCATACATATTGGCTAATTTCACCATTTCGTCAATGCTCGGTTCAACTATTATTATACAGTTATCCAATGATTTCTCTAATATGGATTGTCGCCCAACAAGAGGTAATTGCCCTCTTATCTCATCGGCAACAGCGTTTGCTAACTCCATAGTTGTTACAATAGCAATAGCTTGCGAATCGCTACCGTGTTCTAACTGTGATAGTAAGTCTGCTGCTATATAATCCGCTCTGGCACTATCATCGCCCAATACCATAACCTCCGACGGTCCTGCTGGCATATCAATAGCCACACTATCAACTGCAACTAACTGTTTAGCATAGGTCACATATCTGTTTCCGGGTCCAAATATCTTATCCACTTTGGGTATTGAGGAGGTGCCATAAGCCATTGCAGCAATAGCCATAGCACCACCTATCTTATAGATTTTATTAACTCCGCAAACCTTTGCAGTATATAACACCTCAGGAGCTATCTCACCCTTATTATTTGCAGGAGTTGCTACTATTATATCTCTACAGCCTGCAATAAGAGCAGGAAGAGCGCACATCAAAAGAGTTGAAAAAAGAGGTGCTGTTCCACTTGGTATATATAGCCCAACTCTATTTATTGGGACTCGTCGCTGTTTTAACTCTACCCCAACCATTGTTGTAACAGCAATATCCTCACGCAGTTGTTCACTATGGAATTTTATTATGTTATCTTTAGCAACGCCAATGGCATCCTTAAACTCTTGATTTAACAGCAATTCGGCATCTTCAAACTCCTTATTACTAACTATTATTGTCGAGCTATCAATAGTATATTTATCAATATTATATATTAACGAGAATAGGGCACTATCACCCTCCTCCTTGATTTGGTTAATAATTCTACTAACCTCTTGTTTTATATTACTATCTTCACTGTTTGGACGATTAAAAATCGTCTCGTCTATCTTTGTGTATATCTTCATATTATTAAGGTATTATTTTTTCTGTTGATAAAAGTAATATATCCTTAGCTCCCAACCTCTTTACCGCCTCGACTATATCCCATAACTTATTCTCTTGCACAACGGCATGCAAAGCACTCCATCCCTCCTCGACAAGCGGTATTATAGTCGGACTTTTTAGCCCTGGCAATATAGCTACCACATCATCTATCTTGTCGTCTTCTACATTAAGCACAATATATTTCTGCCCTTTGCTACGCTCTATTGCCTCGAACCTAAAAATTAGCTGACCAAGTAGTTTTCTTTTATCCTCAGAGAGTAATCGATTGGCTATTAGTACCGCCTCAGAATAAAATACCTTTTCAACCTCTTTTAACCCATTAGCTACAAGAGTTCCGCCGCTGCTAACTATATCAAATATGGCATCTGCTATATTAACTGCTGGTGCTATCTCTACACTTCCCGCTATCTCCTCAATATGTGCCGTTATCCCATTATCATTAAAGTATTTGTCAAGGATGTTGGGATATGATGTTGCTACTCGACAATTATTGAAATACTCTAATGACTTGTATTCCTCCGCCTTTGGTATAGCTAAAGATATGCGACACTTACCAAAATTGAGCTTATGCACAACCTCCACATCCGCCCCTTTTTCTGCTATCTCATTCTCTCCCACTATGCCTATATCGGCTACCCCCATTGCAACGGCATTAGGAATATCATCGTCTCTAAGATATAGTACTTCGAGAGGAAAATTTACTGCATGACTTAGAAGCTTTCTTTTGCTCTGCTCAATTCTAACTCCTGCCTCTTCAAAAATTTTTAGACTATCTTCATTAAGACGTCCTTTCGCTTGTAATGCTACTCTAATCATAATATACAAAATTTAAAATGTTCATTTGGAAAATAAAAAAGGGCTTACCTCGCACGAGATAAGCCCAATATATGGATAGTATTAATGTATATAGTAACTACAATAAATAATACACAAACATTGGAAGATGATGCACGCTATGATGATGTAAATTATTGTTTGCTTTCATAATATCTATATTATTCGATTTTGCAAATATACGATTTTATTTTTAATAATTATAAAAAATCTTTATTTTTTATCAAATTTTCACAATTATAGTTACAGTGCAATGTGAAACGATTGTATGAAGATGGAATTACATAGCTTGTCCAATGCACGTACATAAGTACGCTCCGTTTTATGCTCATCACGAAGCGCCGAAACTGAATTTTGATACAATTTTCTCATAAAATAGTCTATTTTATTTACTTTCTTGATAATCTACGCTTTTTATCAGTTTTTGATTTACGTATGCGGAAATATAGGTAGGAACCGTAAACTAATATGTAGATAATGATATTAATTATTGCCCTGCAATTGCGTGGCACGCTAACATCTGCAAATGAAAAACGTTTAGGGCGGGATGATTTTTTTGCTGTTGCTTTAGATGATTTTTGCTCAACCTCTTTTGCTTCCGCAGACACTTTTCGATTACCATCCTCTGCCTTTTGCGGTTGTTGCATTGAGGCTTTATTACTGTGTTGCGCTGTTTCGGATTTGGTATTGGCTACCATTTCAGTTTTTGGTTTGGCTAAGGCTGCTTTAGCGTTGTAACTCATAAGCCCACCTACCTGAAGCCCTACGGAGTGTATGAACAACATTGCATATAGCCCATACGACCATCGTTGGCAACTTTTCCATTTTTTAGCACCCATTTTTCTGCGAACAGAATCAAACGATGTTACCCAAAGTACAAGAAACAAAGCTGTCATTACAACACCAAGCACCAAAACTGCATGTTCAATTGTTGCACCTGCCACGCTTGTAACTCGGGGATTCGTAATTGACTCGTCATAATTCACAAAGAAATTCCACGATTTAGGGAAAGAATAAAAAAGGCGTTTAGCAATATGCGCCCAAAATGGGAAACC
>CAYIZU010000083.1:8206-8531 GCA_964367795.1 uncultured Rikenellaceae bacterium
TGACATTAAACGACCAATGTATCTATTTTTAGAACTGAAAGCTCCCATATACATAATTATCACCAACACAGGGTGAAGGAAATATGCTGCGCTCGACATTTCACCCGCTATTGAGCCCAACACAGGTATTGAATTAATACTTGGTAAATTAATTCCAAAAGCACGCATAATTACAGGTATTGCAAATGCTAAGCATAAGGTACCAACTACCCAATAGTAAATTTTAGCGGGTTTCTTTATCGATTTCGATAAGGAGCTGGATAAGATTGTAAGTATCACCAACGATCACAAAAATGGCGAAACTGAGGTTATAAAACCTAATAGT
>CAYIZU010000084.1:0-8504 GCA_964367795.1 uncultured Rikenellaceae bacterium
AAGGATATATCTTATTTATTAAGAGAAAACTGTCTAAAGTAAGGGTAGTATTATAGTCCGCATTTATCACATCCCTCAGTACAATCAATCTGACCTTTCGACTTTAACTCATCCTCCCGAAATTGTTGAGCCGTACATTTAAGACCCATTTTTTTCATATCGTCGTTATTGCCGACATCGCTCTGCAACGGGCGACCTTTACGAATAACCGTTATTGCTAAACCAAACATCATAAACGCAACTGCTACAATAGCAATTAATATCACGACACCAAACTGCTCCATTAATCCTCCTCTATGACAAGTTTTACTATCTTCTGCTTAGCTGGATCTATATGATGGAACATCTCTCTGTCTGCCCGCTTATACGCAGGCTTAGATTCAAAATTCCCAAGAGCAGCATCATTATCATAGCCGCTTAGGCTGCTTACTCTACTTCTCTCATTAATATCAGTGTTGATATTGTATCCATTAAACCTTTTCGTTGAATCGAAACCTGCCGCTATAATAATAAGCTTAACCTCGTCAGGTGCAAGATTTTCATCAGTACCAAGTGCTGTTATTATCTCGGCACTATCATCGGTCATACTTTGTATTCGCTCCAATAGCTCTTCTGTTCTACGTGCTTTAAAACCATTCTTACCATTAGTAAGCGACAGTAATACATTTTTTGCACCTCGAATATCATTTTGCATAAGCAATGGCGACTGAAGAGTATTACTAACGAGTTCATCTACAACATGCTCGCTCGACGACTTTGCTGTAGCTGTTCCCATAAGGAAAAGACCAGTATTTTTCATTGTCTTACTAACATCATTATAGTCGACATTTAGATGGTAATCATCTTTTATAAGCACCTCTGCAAGAGATTGTGCCCCCATAGCAAGTATATCATCCGCTTTATGAAAAGCCTCTTTCCATGTGAGGTCGTCATAAAGTTTCAATACCATTGTGTTATCAATTATAAGAATAGCATCCAGATTTTCTTTCAATTTCAAGAGCCCCTCTTTAGCGCGTCGCATCCTCTCGTTACCCTCCGACTTAAGCGGCATAGTAACAATACCAACAGCAAGAATACCCATTGAACGTGCTATACGAGCTATTACCGGTGCAGCACCAGTACCAGTACCACCGCCCATACCGGCAGTGATGAATATCATTTTTGTATTCTGCTCCTCTATAGCATTTCGTATTTTATCGCTATCATCTTCAGCATATTTCTCTGCCACCATAGGATCCGCACCAGCCCCAAGACCAGTACCAATCATTATTTTACGAGGTACTTTCTTTGAGTTCAAAGCTTGTAGGTCTGTATTACATACAATGAATTCAACATCACGAATACCTAATCCATACATGTAGTCGACAGCATTACTACCGCCTCCACCAACTCCTATAACGCTAATATTTGAGCTACGTTTTTTATTCTTTGGAATTAAGTTATTTAATTCTATCATAGCTATTCATTTTTTACTAATTTATCAATCATTATACCCCAGAACTTATCCGCCATGCTTGGACCTTTGGGTGTATCTTCATTTCCACCCTCACGCTCCTCATCCTCTTCGGTATACTCTTCATCAAACTCTTCAATCTCCTCATCTTCGTAATAACCGAACTCAAACTCCTGCTCCTTGCGACGAGAGAAAAGTCCACGACGACTATCTATACCTCCAGTATCACGGTTTCTCGCTCGTCTTTCACGGCGCTCTCGTGCTCTAACCTTATCCTCAGTAGGTTGTTCAATTGCAGCTTCTTCACTGTCTGTCAAGAACTCCACATTAGCAAACGAATTCATACCATATGCCTTAAGAAGCACCCCAATTGCCGTTGAATAACGAGTATCGAATACTATATTATTATCGTCACTATAAACACGCTCTGATGGAATACCAATGCGTGTAAGAAAACCACTGCGGTTCTTAAATAGCCTATCAACATTTTTTAACTTTGCTCCTCCTCCTGTGAGAACAATACCCGCTTGTATATCATATCCTGCCTCATTGATAATATCTTTTATAGCACGTATTATCTCACTCATACGCGACTCAATAATTTTAGAGATTGTACGTAAAGGAATATGCTTATTTTTAACGCTATGATGCACCGGTATCTCAATCATAACATCGACAGGTGTATATTCCGGAAGAGCCTCCCCAAATTGCACCTTTATACTTTCGGCAAAACGTTGAAGAACTCCCCACGCCTTTAGGTCGTTATTAAGCAGAGAAACCCCAAACGGAAGCGTTTTAATATAGCATAGCTTACTATCTTGATATATAGCTATCTCTGTTGTTGTAGTACCTAAGTCAACAAGGCAGACTCCCAACTCTTTATCATCCGCCGAAAGCACAGCCTCTGCTGAGGCCATAGCAAAAGGTACCATCTCTGCCAAATCTAATCCCACGCGCTCTACAACCTTATTCATTTGATCGCGTAAGGTATTAGGTCCATACAAAATAGTAAAATTACCATACAGCTTACTACTCTCCATCCCAAGAGGGTTTTTTATTCTCTTCTTTGCATCCGTATCAAATTCATGCGAAAGAATATCTATTATAAAGTGCTCATTACGAGGTTTTATCTGCCAAACAGCATCCTGAAGCGTATCAATATCACTCTGTGTCACCTCATCGTAGTATTTAGTATTTACATTTTCACGAATATCTTCAACAACGATATGACGCCCCGATATGCCCATCGTAGCACTATCAATTCTTATCTTATAATCTCGCTCTAAGGTATTAAGAGCCCTTCTGATAGCCGATGTTATGGCATTTACATTTGTTATCTCTCCACGTAAGATAGTCCCCTCTTCAATAGGCACAA
Organism: uncultured Rikenellaceae bacterium; assembly: GCA_964367795.1. Lineage (GTDB taxonomy): Bacteria > Bacteroidota > Bacteroidia > Bacteroidales > Rikenellaceae > JADFUS01. The sequence goes on from CAYIZU010000084.1 coordinate 2,829, forward strand.
TAACATCTGCTACTATATCAATCATTCCACCAGACCTATGCGCACCGACAAGAAGAGCCACTTTCGAAGCCCCTATATCCAGTGCAACACTATATTTATCCATCTCTCTATCCATACGATACAACCCTATATTTATTTTCCCTTTCGTTTCTTACACACAACCTGCCCTCTATATTTTAGATTTATGCTCTTATACTCACTCCATACCCCATTGTTACTCTGGCTCTTATAGAACTTATCCAATTTCCGGAGTTTGCTCTCATAATTATGTAAAGAGTCCATAGAGCTAAAGATAACGTAGTGATTTCCAATACGTGGGTAGAGCTCGATATCTTTATTCTTAGATATATTTACCTGCGTAAACATATCGCTATATACATCATCTTTACTTATATAGTCAACAAAATCAACAACCTTACGCAACCCCTTTAGCCCCTCAATATCAACACTATTTAGCTCACTACTATCTTTTATATTAATCATAGATAGTCGTTGAATTGGTAGTACATCACCACTTTGCGAAACCACTGGCAGAGGTCCGTACACCGCCCCTCTATGCGGCACGACTCTCAATCCCTTATCAACAAAATATGAGTCTCCATTTTGATCAATTAATCTTAACAATGGAGGAAACTGTTTTATATTAATAATGACATCACCTAATACATTAGTGTATGCGTTAATATCATCAATATATTTATCTTGCTTAAGATAATCCTCAACTTTATGCAGAGGAATATCCTTTATTAAACTCTCCCCTATGACGATTCCCACATCATCTAAAAGAGCTAATACTGTTCCATTATTAACAAATTCCGTATATAAAGAATCGTTAATATTTAGTTTTAGGTTAGAAGCAATAACAGTACGTTTTCGCTCATTGTATCTGCCCAAAACAGATACAATGATTAATGCAAAAAGCACTAAAAAAGCTATTTGTAATATAACCGAAACGCCTTGCTTCATAATCCTATACTCTCTCCTTTAATAATAGATCTATTGAACCACACAGAGTGTCTATATCCCCTGCACCAAAAGTAACAATTACCTCTAAATCCTTATCTTGCAAGAATTTAACAACATCATTTTTTTCTATCAGGCATTTTTCAGCAATTGTTATGCCTCTCAATATCATATCCGAAGATACGCCCTCAATGGGCTCTTCACGTGCTGGATATATCGGTAATAGAATCACCTTATCAACCTTAGATAGCTCCTCACTGAATCCTTCTGCAAAATCACGAGTACGCGTATAAAGATGCGGTTGAAAAAGTGCTGTTATATGTTTATTAGGAAATAGTTCCCTAATTGATGATATAGCTGCACGCAACTCCGATGGATGGTGCGCATAGTCGTCAATATATATAACATTATCATCTACATGCCTTATATCAAAACGGCGTCTTAGCCCTTTAAAAGTAGCCATACCCTCTTTCAATCCCTCTTCAGAATAGCCTGCCACCCACATCATTGCCACGGCACCGATACAGTTCTCCACGTTTATGCGACCTGTAACACCTAATTTACATCCTTCAATCACTCTATCAGGGCACACAATGTCAAAGCTATAAAGCAGGTTATTACCTCGATGTAGATTAACAGCATAAAAATCACTATCTGGATTATCAAGGCTATAACTATACACTTTTATATCGCTATTTTCTATCCTTAGAGGTATTGAGTCTCTATATATAACCGTTCCACCCGACACAACTTGCGATGTAAAGGCGGTAAAGCTATCAAGTAGCGACTCGTGCGTACCATAAATATCAAGGTGATCTGCATCCACCGATGTTATCAATGCGATATTTGGATATAGCTGTAAAAATGACCTATCAAACTCATCTGCTTCAACAACAACCCTATCTCCAATACCCAATAGCATATTTGAGTCGAAATTCTTCGATATAGCGCCTAAAAAAGCACTACCACCACCATTAGCACTTCCTTTATGGTTGAAATATGCCAACATTGTTGACGTAGAACTTTTACCATGAGTGCCAGCAACAGCCATTACATATTTACCCCTTGTTAGCTCGCCCAAAGCCTCCGAACGCTTTATAACACGAAACCCCCCTTCTCTGAAATATACCAACTGTGGATGCGATGCAGGTACTGCTGGGGTATATATAACAACTGTATCCTTTGACGAACGAAAAGCTTCAGGTATCTCCTCAACAGATGTTCCATAGCATATTTCAACACCTGAAGCCTCCAACTCTGCTGTTAAAGGCGTCGCGGTACGATCATACCCAGCCACCTCTCTCCCCTCATGGAGAAAGAAACGGGCAATAGCGCTCATACCGATACCTCCTATACCTATGAAATATATCTTATTCATATAATCGTTCGTTTATTACTACTCTAAAATAGTTGTTATCGAATCAACAATCTTTTCTGCCGCCTTAGGCTCGGCAAAACCCTTAATATTTTTTCTTAATTTACCTCTCTCTTCATCATTCGCCAGCAGATTAAGTGCCAAAGGTATAAGCCTCTCCTCTACCTCACCATCTACAACCATCAATGCAGCCCCTGCCTCTACATAGGTAAGAGCATTTTTCTCTTGATGATTATCTGGCACCAAAGAGGATGGCACTATAATGGCGGCACTACCCATTAAGGCTAACTCTGCTAATGATGAAGCCCCTGCACGAGATATAACAACATCGGCCACATTATAAGCCAGTTCCATCTTGTCAATGAATGGTGCGATATAGAAATTATCGGGAATATTACCTTCTAATAATCTAATCACTTCATCATGATGCCGCGAACCACACTGCCATATAAGGTTAACACCTGCATTTCTCAACTCCTCAAATCGATTAATAATAGCCCTATTAAAAACCATTGTTCCTAAGCTACCACCAGTAACAAAAAGTGTTGGTTTATCCTTAATGAGTGAAAAATGAGTATAGCCGCTCTCGCGAGCCGCGCTACTAACATTCATTCGCCCTCTCAAAGGTGTTCCTGATACAACAACTCTCTTCTCGTCGAAGAATCTTATTAACCCACTGTGTGGCACCATTATAGAGGTTGCCCTCTTAGCAAGTCGTCTGTTTGCCATTCCGGGATAGGAATTACCTTCCCAAATAACTGTCTTAACACCCATCTTAGCTGCTGTATCAACAATCGGAAGAGTAACATACCCTCCCGTTCCAACCACTACATGTGGCTTAAAACGCTTAATGATGGAACGAGCCTTAATATAACTACCAATAACTTTAAAAGGTAACATAAGGTTTTTGAGTGTCAATCTACGCTGTAAGCCCATTATATTAAGCCCAATAATAGGCCATCCTAATAATGGAACTTTTTCCATCTCCATCTTACCATATGCACCAACAAAGAATATATCAACATCATCCCCGTAACGAGCCTTTAATGCTTCCGCTATGGCTACAGCTGGATAGAAATGTCCTCCTGTACCACCGCCACTCATTATGACACGGTATTTACCTTTAGATGATATATCCTTAAGCCTCATAAGTTAAAAAATAAATTTTGAACTTATCTCACTATACTCATACACCCTGCGTATAACATCAGCAAATAAGTCTGCACATGATAATACCGTTATCTTAGAGGTATCCGCTCCCTCTTTTAAAGGTATAGTGTCAGTTACTATCATCTCGGCAAGTTCCGACTCTTGAATACGCTCATAAGCAGGACCCGACAATAGAGGGTGCGTTACAACAGCACGTACGCTTTTAGCACCTTTAGCAATCATAATATCAGCAGCAGTACATAGCGTGCCTGCCGTATCAACCATATCATCGAGAATAATAACATTCTTATCTTTTACATCTCCAATAACAGTCATAGTTCCAATAACATTGGCCTTCTCTCTTTGCTTATGACACACAACCATTGGCACATCAAGGTATTTACTATACGCATTAGCACGTTTAGCACCTCCCATATCTGGAGCCGCAATAACCATATTATCCAAATTAAGACTACGTAAATAAGGCACAAATATACCACTTGCGTATAAATGATCTACTGGGATATCAAAAAAGCCTTGTATCTGATCTGCGTGTAAATCCATTGTCATAACCCTATTCACACCTGCTGCTTGCAACATATTAGCCACTAATTTTGCACCTATCGATACGCGTGGTTTATCTTTCCTATCTTGTCTTGCCCATCCAAAATATGGCATAACAGCAATTATCTTATGAGCAGAAGCGCGTTTTGCAGCATCAGCCATAAGAAGCAACTCAAACAGATTATCTGTTGGAGGGAAAGTTGACTGAATAATAAATACAGTACAACCACGTATACTCTCGTTATATGATGGTTCAAACTCACCATCACTAAATTCCATTACAGATGAATCGCCTAATTCAATTCCATAAACCTTAGCAATCTCTTCTGCTATGTATCGCGAACCACGACCCGTAAAAAATTTAAGTTTGTGCATAATTAAAACATTAATATGAATCTTATTTATTTAAGTTAATCTCTCTATTACATTGCTCAATATAGGCAATAACCTCATCGCGCCCCATATCTTTTCTCGATGATGTTACAAAATAGGGTGGTAAATCCTCCCACTCTTGCTTTAAGGTATTAAGGTACCCTTCTACGTTAATATTAAGTTGCGTTTGTGATAATTTATCAGCCTTAGTAAATATCAAAGCTAATGGAACCCCATTCTCCCCAAGGAAACGAATAAACTCCATATCCTTAGATTGAGGCGCATGTCGTGAATCCACCAATACAAATACCAGAGATAATTGCTCTCTTTCAAGCATGTAACTCTTGATTATTTTAGCAAACTTCTCCCTCTTACTATCCCCCACGCGAGCGTAACCATACCCCGGCAGATCGACAAGATACCACTCATCGTTTATGATAAAATGGTTTATCAATTGAGTCTTGCCAGGCGTGCCAGACACCTTAGCAAGAGAGTTATTATTGGTTAACTTATTGATAAACGAGCTTTTACCAACATTACTCCTACCAATAAACGCATACTCGCACCTATCCCCTGTGGGACATTGCGAGACAAACTGACTGCTGCATACAAATTCTGCCTTACGAATAGCCATAAAAAACACCTTACTATTAGTCTGCAAAAATATAAAATTTTTTTCACAATCGGAAATTTTTCTCGTTTTTTTATCGTTTCGTCTACAAAAAATATCAGTTCGTCTAATGGCACTTTGACATCATCTCTTTTTACAATACCTTTGCTCATGGAAACTAAGTTATAAACCACTTAAAACATGATTAAGATGAAAACAACATTCAAAAGAAGTTTATTTGCTATTATAGCAATAATGGCTCTTGTAGCACTCTCAACCGACAGTTTCGCACAAAGAGGAGGAGATAGGAAACAGCCTACTGTAGAAGAGCGTGTAAAAAAAGAGGTTAAAATGATGAACGACAACCTTGACCTAACAGAAAAACAACGTCCGCAAATTGAATCTATCAGTAAAAAGTACGCTAAGCTATATGACAAGCTAAGAGATAGCGGTAAAGATAGAAAAGAGATGATGGAGAAGATGCGCGAATATCAAAAAGATAAGAACGTTGAATTAGAAAAGGTCTTGACTACTAAACAATACAAGAAATACCAGAAATTGGTAGAGGAGGAGCGACAGAAGATGATGCAACGTCGCAGAAGGTAGTTTATCAGAAATTGTCTCAAAAACATTTTTGTCACTT
>CAYIZU010000085.1:0-8502 GCA_964367795.1 uncultured Rikenellaceae bacterium
TAAATTTTTTATAAATATAAACTCTTATTCGAATAAAATATTATAGTGGGAGTAAGCGAATATCATCTTGACGTATAACTATCTTCTCCTTGTCGAAATGCTCAAGTAATATGACGGCCACCTTTCTATTTATCTCCAAAACATCGCGATATTCAGAAACCCTTATGCCCTCGGGGTGATTCTGAAGATACTCTATAAGCTTATTTCGTGCTGCTGTTAAATTATCGTTCCATATATACATATCATTCACACGAGATAATTTTTTTAGATGCGCGAGATATGTTATAATATGTCGACAATCTCTCTCCTCAATCTTTAAAGCACGACTTTTATCGTAAATATCATCAAGTGTAATAGGCGCATAACCACTCTCCTTAACGACGGACTCAATTTTTTGGATATTTTGCTTTTCACGTTCACTAATTTCCGAACGCATACCCGGAAGCCTCCAATTATTACCACTGCGTATCATTATGCCTTCGCGCTCAATCTTATCAAATACTAAAATTATTGCATCTTCATTACTTTTAGAATCTAAAAGTATAGGACTATCTTTTACACACTCCATAAGTGTTTTTTTTGATACTCCTATAACACTTAAAGGATTTGATTTAATGATTTTTTTTAATCCATCGGTTATGGTCTCAATAAATTTATCTACTTTATGAGTTGGAAGTAGATGGTTGTTGTCAAGAAGTGATATTTTAGTAGAAGTTGATACGATTTCCGATAGCCTATCCCTTTTCAGTTGCAGAATATTAGTAAAATAATCTAATGACAGTATCTCTATGCTCTCAATAACCTTATGCTCTATATATGATAGGGGAGAGGTGCCAATAGAGCGCATTTGTTTTTGTAGTTGAGTGGTTATCTTTCTGTGATTAAGCGACTGCGTATCGCTGACCACACCTCCTGCTATCGTACTATCAGAAGAGGAATTTCGCAGGATAAAATACTCCCCAATGGTAAAAAACCACTCTTTGGGCATGTCAATTTGTGCAGAAGCCTTATGACTATTATCTTCACTGTATTGCTCAATGATTTTTACTTTAACATTCATTTTTGTAGTGCCACATAGCATAACCGCATCAAATTTTTGAGTAATATCTTTAGTGTCGCCTATTAAGGTTAATGTTGCATCCATGCGTTTAGTGGCCATAGGCGGAAGTTCGCATAATATGTCACCCATACCAACATCGTCGAGTTTAATTCCTGTAATATCTATTGCTACACGTGTTCCAAGTCCTGCCCTTTCAACCTGTGATGAGTGACGTTGTATGCCACGCACCTTTGCTTTATACCCTTTGGGCAGTAGAGTAATATTATCGCCAATGCCGATATTGCCTTGTGAGACAGTTCCTGTGACAATGGCGCCAAATCCACTTACATTAAAAGTGCGGTCGATATTCATGCGAAAAAAATCCTTATCCGCTCGTCGCGTAACAATATAATCTCCATTGATAAGATAATTTCGCAACTCCTCTATCCCACTTCCTGTATGTGCAGATACTTTAAAAACGGGTTTATCCTCTAAAAATGTTCCTTTAACAAAGTTTGCCACCTCCTCACTACATAACTCCAGATATTCACTATCAACGGTATCGCACTTGTTAATGACAACAATACCACTCTTTATTCCAAGTAGTGAACAGATTTTAATATGCTCTTTTGTTTGGGGCATTATCCCATCGTCGGCAGCCACTACGAGCATCACAAAATCTATACCTGCTGCCCCAGCAACCATATTACTAATAAATCGATGGTGCCCCGGTACATCTACAAATGCTAAATACTCTCCATCTTCGCGCTTGATATATGCAAAACCAAGATTTATTGTTATGCCTCTCTTCTTCTCTTCAGGGTGTGTGTCACACTCTATATTAGTAAGTGCGCGTATAAGAGATGTCTTGCCATGATCTATGTGTCCAGCTGTTCCTATTATAAAATGTTCCATGACTATATCGTTACCTGTTTTATACTATCGGCAATAATATCTATCTGCTCGTCTTGTACACATAACATATCAACATATATATATCCACTTTTAAGATTTGTGAGGATTGGATTATTTATTGCTAATAGCTTATGATATATCTCCTTGCCCCGTTCTCGCGTTATGTCAATCTTAACTTGATAGCTTTTTAGCGTTAAATCGGGTAGGGTGCCACCCCCATATTGCCCCTCGCTTGCAGATATTACAGAGCCAACCCCTCTCTCTCGTAGAGCATCTCTAAACCTCTCAGCGGATGATAATAGATTGTTGTCTGTGCGACTAAGGATACTGAAAAGCATATTATTTTCATATAGTTTTTTTTCGTCTAGATAATAGCTACACGCTTTCTCTAATATTGCAAGAGTCATTTTACACACCCTAAAAGCGCGCATGAGTGGGTGTTGTTTAATAATGTCAATATATTTTTTCTTGCCCACTATTATACCAGCCTGAACGGCTCCTAATAGTTTATCTCCACTGAAACAGACTAAATCTATTCCTGCCTCAATAGCTTCTCGAACACTCGGTTCGTCTTTCAGTGCCTCGCTGTCAACTTTATGCAATAATCCTGAACCAATGTCATAAACGGTTGGTATATTATGCTTAGCACCTATCTCGGATAACTCATTCAATGATAGCTCTTGAGTAAAACCCTTAATAGAGAAATTCGAGCGGTGTGCTTTAAATAGAATTGCGCTATTTTCTGTTATCCCTTTTTCATAATCGCTTGGTTTGGTCTTGTTGGTAGTGCCAACCTCCACCATAGTACAGTTTGAATTTTCTATTATATCAGGGATGCGAAACGACCCTCCAATCTCAATCAACTCCCCGCGTGAAACAACGACCTCCTTATTACGCGCAAGGGCTGCAAGAATAAGTAGTACTGCTGCTGCATTGTTATTAACAATAACAGCATCTTCGGCTCCTGTAAGATACTTAATGATTGGTGCTGCATGATGATAACGCTCGCCGCGGTGACCTGCCTCAAGGTCAAATTCTAAATTATTGTATCCATATAGTACATCACAACTCTCTTTTAATAGATTTTCACCAAGAGGGGCACGTCCAAGATTTGTATGGAGAACTATTCCAGTGCCATTAATAACACTTCGCAGTTGCGGACCTGCAATATTATCCACAATGTATGTTATGCTCTTTATGGTTTCATCCAACAATGGCAACTCTTCACCGCGACTAAGCTTTTTACGAAGTTCATCAACAGTGGTACGAATGGCAAATTTAACCAAACCTTCGCCTCTGCTTGTTATCAATGTTTTTATATTAGTGTTTTTTAGTAACTTATCAACGGCTGGAATTTTTCTATATTCACTATTTTGGCTCATAATATTGTTTTATATAAAATAATCACAAAGATAGTAATAATATTTCAAAATTATTTAATATCTTTGCATAAATATTGCGAATATTACTCTCTTCACGAATGTGATATAGCTTACAATAGAGGAGATTAAACTGGTGTTTTAACTGGTCTTCAAAACCCGTAGCAGGCGGATAAAACCGGCTGTGGCAAGTTCGATTCTTGCCTCCTCTGCAGCAGTTTCTGATATTGTATTGGATATACCTATTGTACAATATAATTAACACAGAAATCGTTATTGTGTGAGATACATTAGAACTATGAGAAAGATACTATTAATACTTTTAGTTGCATTCACGGTTGCAGCTTGTGGAAAAAAAGATACCGATTATGATGCAATGACGAAGAATGCATTTTTATTATATTCGGCTTCGGCAAATAACCTACAATCTGATTTATGGAGCGATATAAGGGATATAGAGAAATATTATGCCCAGAGCGAACATAAGCATATATATGTGCTCTATAAGCAGATTGGCGCGGAGCCAATACTATATAGAATGGAGAACAACGATGGAGTTAATGACTTAGTTGTTGTTAAGAAGTATGATGCTAACGACCATACAGGAAAGAAAGAGTTCTTACAGGAGGTTATTGAAGACGTAAATAGTCAGCCTCGCGTTATCAATGTTACCGATTTGATAATATCATCGCATGGCTCATCATGGTTAAAGGATGACACAACAATTGCCGTGCTAAGTAAAAACATTACCACTAATCGTAACTCTAATTTCACAGCAGAAACAACAACAACCATTGCAAAAACAGTAAATGGTGCAATACAGCATAGTATAGGGCAAGACTATCTCGATACAACAGAGTGGTTAGATATGGATGAATTGGCTGAGGTATTAGAACCATATGATATAAACTCTATAATATTTGATGCATGCTACATGGGTAGTATTGAGGTGTTTTATGAATTACGAAATTCAGCAAAATATATTGTCGCATCACCAGCAGAAGTGTTAAGCTATGGAATGGATTATGTTAACATAACAAAATACCTTACAAGAAATATTACTTTGGAAGATTTAAGGTCGGTGGCATATTTAAGTTATGAATATTACTCTAAGTATACCGGTTTTGGACAGTCCGCAACTTTTACAGTCGTAGAGACAGAGTATCTTGAAGATGTTTTAACCGAAGTAAAGGCTATATTGCGCGATTATGTGCAATACACTGATAATGTTATGCCAGTTAATGTGTATTATGATGAAAAATGGGGAATAGCTCATGATTATAAGATGTATTTACATGAGATTATTGATGCCAGTGGCGATGATATCAATGTTAGGTCAAATGTAAAATCGAAGCTCGAGAATGCGTGGTCAAAAGCTTTTCCGTACTATTATCATACAGATTTTCTATTTAATGGTTATCCAAATCCCCACGCTGGAGGGTACGATATAAGAGGATCATATGGAGTTGCAGGGTATGTCTATCATTCGAACGGGGTGCGAAAAACAGGTATTGTAGGTTATTACACCACCCTTGACTGGGGCGCACAAATATCAGATATCGTAAAATAATTTTCAAATATCCCTCTTTGGGCAAAATAATTGCTGTTTAGTTTTTATAAATTAAACAGCAATTGTTATGAAACGAATATTATTTATATTTATGCTACTTGCTCTTATTGGCAGCTGCTCATATGTTAAATCATTCTTAGGTTCCGAGTCAGAGACTTCTGAAACGGAATACGTTCAAAATATTACTGAAACCTCGGAGGTGGCTGAAAACAGTACTACCGAAGAAGAGGAGGTTGACAGTAGCACAGAGAGTGATACAAATCAAGAAGAGGTGGCTGAAGTGGAGCAAACACCAAATAAAGTAGAGAATTCTGTTATCATTGATACTACGCAAAATAGTGAGGGCACGCTCGGCATAACCGCTCCCATAATAGGTCGACGTGAGATAACGCCAAATTCCGATATGGCCGTTATCTCGATGCCCTTGCGTAGTAGTGGTGACTCCATACGTGTCAATTATAGTGTGACACTTCCTATTGGCTTTGTTTCTGATAATGAACGGATAACGCTTGTTCCAACTATGATATTTGATGGGAAGCCGATAACAGGGCATAAAGTTGTTATGCAAGGTGAGGGTCTTCCGGCAGATGCCACAGCCATTGTTATTCCAAATATAGGGGGAGTATATAAAGGGTCGGCAAGATTTCATTATGCCGGTACACCTGCAGATAAAGTGTCGTTCTATCTGCTTATGCAGACAACCCTTTTCACAAAAAATAAATTTGGCTCGGTTGAACGCGGCGAACATATTGATACCCTATTTAAAACAAAAGGGATTAGTGTCATTGACCGACTGTTAAGAATTTCTCCTTTTATGCAAACGGCAAATAGAAGTGATAAATATCTTGACTCTGTTGCAATAGTAATGCGTAAACAGCTTGCAACACGTAAGAATCTTACTGCTGCACAAAAGGAGGCACAGATTGAGAAATTTAAGACTGATTACATGAAAGCTATAATAGATAATAATCTTGGAGTTATAGCATACAAAGAGGGGAATATAAGCAAGGCGAAAGAGCTCTTTGATAAATCGCTTGAGTTATCCAATTCACTTGATGCTCCTCGAATTAATAGTGCCCTTATCGCTTTAGAAGAGGGTGACTATGAAAGAGTACGTGAAGATCTTAGGCAGGGTGATATTATTAACTTCATCAATGGCGATTATGCCCTCGTTGCAGGTAGCCTCACAGATCATAATAAGGCATTAGCAGAGATACTGTTATCAAGATTAAATTCGGCAATGGAGAGTTTAGAGCTCATAAGCGACGATAAAAGTGATCTTCTTCGTATAATAGTACACACGCATCGTAATGAAAATGAACATGTTGATTCAATAATGAATTATAGGGGAGCGCAGCTGAAAAATCATCGACACTATGAGATAGTGTCAAATGAGATAGAGTTATATAAATAGAGAATGAGTTACATATAAAAGCAATTTCTCGAAAAAGAGACCGCCTCGAAATAATTCAAGACGGTCTCTCAACAAATAAATTAATTTTGGTTTATGAAAAAATTGAGAATATGCTAAATCAATATCATGTTGATTTTACACTCTTCCTCATTATTTTGATCTTCTACGTATCATAAAGAATATAGCGAATATCAATAGAGCGGCAGCAAATCCATACATAAAGATATAACTACATATCTTCGCAGCTTTCTCTGTGGTAGATACTTTATTATCTATAGGTAATGGACGACGCATATCAACCGGAGATTCACCATCTGATAACCAGTTAAATGCTCCAAATATGAAGTCGTAGTTACGAGCGGCTCTGTTGAAACTCCAATACTCTGCACCAAGTACTTGACTACTAACAATATCAGCATCACCACCGATGATTATCTTCTGCTCTTTATTACCAACTTTTCTATCTAAAGAGATAATCATAGGTATATATTCTTCATCTTTTTCACCAGCTTTTTTGTTTAACACTGGAGCCACTTCATCAAAGTAACGTTGCTCATACTCGTGCCATGCATTGAAGCCCATAGTTATTGTATCAGTGGCAAATAAGGTGCGAGTATTAAATCCTTTATCTGCTATCTTTCTAACAGATGTAGCACGATTAGATGCTAAAGTGAAATATTTACGTGTATAGAAACGCTCGAAGAAATATGATATCTCACCAGACTCTTTCGTTGGACGCAAGAATATGTAGTTACTATCGCTTGATTTTTTAGGTTGAACAACAATGCCATCTTCAAGCTTTACTCCAAATTGCTCAATAATTTCATTTGTATATTGTGTTCTATAAGGCTCACCTAATATTAGTAGATTTCCACCTTTATCAATATATTTTTGATAGTTAACCCTCTCCTCTGGAGTCATTGGAGAACGCATATCTGCAATAACAAGGATATTAATATCATCTGGTATCGGTTTGTCAAGTGTTATGTCAACAACATCAAAACCTTGATTATAAAGAGATGAGCGCGAACCCTTACTAACAAATGAAAGATAGTTATCACCTCCCGGATCTAATCCATTACGTTCGCCATGACCTTGTAGGAATGCCACTTTAGGGAATTCCAAGTTTGTTAAACGCTTTAAACCAGCCGATATATTACTCTCGTCAGGTATAACCATCATATCATTGAAATATCTGATATATCCAGTTTTGCCATTCTCTAACTTAGCCACTTTAATAAGCTGGAAACCCTCATCAGCAATAGCTGGTTCCTTCTTAAGTATCTCCTCCTCTGACTTAAGGCGATAATTTGGTATGCTATACCTCTTTGCCAAATCTTTTCGTATATCCGGCTCTGTTTGACCTTTATCTGCAAATTTTAGTATGTCTTTTTCGTAGAAAGGATTCTTTGTAGAGTAATAGTAGTTATAGCTTAACTTCATATCAGGCTTAAAGCGTGTATACTGTGATAATAGCTCAATGTCTTGAAGTTCCGATTCGGGTATAGCTCTAAAAGTGAAATTAGGATTGTCGTATATGTTGGTATATGTCCCCATTTCCATTTTTCCTTTTAAGTTATCCATTATCTCTTGAGATGCCTTAGTTAAGGTGTTTGGTTCGAAACGTGCGTTGTCCCAATAGATTTTTAAAGCAGGACGCGAACTTAGGTATGCAACTGCTGCTAATGCTGCGATAATGATACCATAATACTTAAGGGTTCTTTTTGAACTGCGAATTTCACGTTTTAGTTTTAATCGTATGATTGTTAGATATATAAAGAATAACGATACCCCTATGAAGTATATCAATCCTTCAGTTGAGATTAATCCACTAACGAAAGTAGAGGCACGTCCTGGCATTGATAGCCAGTATGTTATATCTCGAACAAAAGGAACGGTTTGCCACCATGAACCGATAAGGCTAAGGACTGTTAAAACCATGTAAGACTTGATAGAAATAATCCTATTGCGCCGTAGGTACATATGAGTAAAAATATACCCAGTAAACCTGTCATAATTAGTGGTATATCCACTTTATCGACTACAATAACTGCTATTATTACATAGACAAGTAGCACGGCAATCATTACAAGTGCATAGGCAACTATTGATAAGAATTTACCGAAAACAATTTGTGTATTAGTGATTGGTGAAGAGTAGAGTAGCTTTATTGAGCCACTACCTA
>CAYIZU010000086.1:0-5362 GCA_964367795.1 uncultured Rikenellaceae bacterium
TGTATCAAAATTCAGTTTTGGTGCTTAGTGATGAGTATAAAACGGAGCGTACTTAGTCGACCCTTAAAAAAGGTTCATCAAACTGATAATCACAGATTTAGCTTTTGGAGTGATTTTTGTTTTCTTCCAGCTTTTTCAGTTTTATAGCTAAAGTCTGGCAATATTTTCGCTTTTGGCTGGCGCTTTTGGTCTCTATCTCACTTCGGAGTAAACCCGCTACACTAAGGCGAAATAAAACCCAAATACACTCAGCCAAAACCAAAAATCTTCGCCAGCCTTTTTTAAGGGGCGACTAAATAATTTTGCAAGTAGCAAAATGAATTTGAGGAAGAATCTTTTAGCGAACAGTTCTCCCACGACAATAATCGCACTTACCGCAAGGCTCTACCTCTTCTTCTCCAAAATATTCGCATACTATAACACTTCTACACTTATCCACACACTGTATATAGTTATCCATGGCAGCTAAGCGAGTCTCTGCACTGCTCTTTCTTGTCTCATATAGTTCCTTAGGGATGTATAAATTTGATAACGGTAATCGCTCCTCAATAAAAGACAATATAGCACTGCTACGTGAAGGTATATATGTTATTACATATTGCCGCGATAAGGTCAAAAGAAACTCTTTAATTTTCTCAACGCTATATCCCGATTGACGTGATATGAATAACTCATCAATGGTGACAAATCCCGAAAAAAGTCCTGTGTATAATCTTAGCATAACATTAACGAAGCCATCTATCTCCTTACTTCGTAGCTGAAGGCGATATAATTCATCACGCCTAACAATAAATCTTATACGTGTACGACTCTCATACTCCTCACTAAGAGACATATAGCCGATATACTGCAATAGCTTGATTGAGTGATATACAGTTGTTGAATAGACCTTAAATTTCTGGCAAAACTCCATAATATCAAAGGCGTAACTTTCATCTTTTCCCCCTTCAATGGCTATCTGGTAATGATTAAAAAGTTTTTCATATATATCGCATATCTCTTTACGAGATGGAAAAGATGAGGATAACTTTGAGGCATTACTACGCCTATCATTATTATCATATAACAACACCGCATAAGATTCCTTGCCATCACGACCGGCACGCCCTGCTTCTTGATAATAACTTTCTAATGATGACGGAGGCGACACATGTACAACAAAGCGCACATCCGATTTATCGATACCCATTCCAAAAGCATTGGTTGCAACGATAACCCTAATACTACCTCGCATCCAACTATCTTGCTTCACCCGCCTAAGTTGAGAAGATAATCCAGCATGATAGAAATCGGCACTAACACCATTATATATCAATTGAGCTGCAATATCTTCGGCATCTTTACGACGACCAACATATACAATACCACAACCCAAAATATTAGTTACCACCTTCAATAGGTGCTCAAATTTATTATCAATATTTCGCACCAAAAACGAAATATTATTACGCATAAAACTTTGTCGATAAATTAAGGACTTATCAAGTTTAAGATACTTTATTATATCCGAAACAACAACCGATGTAGCTGTAGCAGTAAGAGCAATAATAGGTACATTTGGGTGAAGTTCCCTAAGGGAACCTATCTGCAGGTATGGTGGCCTAAAATCATACCCCCACTGAGATATACAGTGCGCCTCATCGACAACAATGAGCGACACATTCATGCGCTCAAATCGATATTTAAAGAGCGACGTTACGATGCGCTCTGGCGAGACGTATAGAAATTTATAATCACCATATATACAATTATCCAAGGCGTAGTCTATCTCACGGTGGCTCATACTTCCATCAATACTCATTGCCGCAATCCCCATAGATTGTAACCTATCAACTTGATCTTTCATCAGTGAAATAAGCGGAGTAATAACAACCGTAATCCCCTCCTTAATAAGCGCCGGCAGTTGAAAAGTTAGCGACTTCCCTCCCCCCGTAGGCATTAGGACAAGAGTGTCCTTTCCAGCAAGTATGTTCTCAACAATCTCTCGCTGTCCCTCTCTAAACGAATCATAACCCCAGTAGCGTTTAAGAGTATCTAACAGAGTGGTATTATCTCCCATAACCCTCTACTCTTTTATCTCTAACCGATAGATTTTATCACCGCGACGAACAAGTGATGGCACCGGCAGGGAACATTTACCTCCCTGAATAACACGCTCCACGGGATTTAAATCTTCCCTTAGCTCACTCACCACTATATCAATAACTCCTGTAGTGTCCCCAACAATGATTATCTCCTCATTAAGTGCCAAAGGAGATGCCTCAACAAGCACCTCGGCTACTGATAACTTACTAAAATAATTTGTTATCTTTCCAACATACACCTTACGACGAGTAGCCGATGAACCATAATTCTTACTCCATTCACCAAGTTTTTGTCCTAAATAATATCCACTCCAGAAACCTCTATTAAATACCGTTAATAATTTTTCCTTCCATAGAACAACTTTTTCATCAGAGTAACTACCATCAATAACACTATCAATAGCCTCATTATAACATTCACACACGCGCTTAACATACTCTGCTGGTCTTGCACGCCCCTCAATCTTCAAAACTCTAACACCAGCATCCAACACCTCATCAATAAAGTCTATCGTCGACAAATCTTTGGGCGACATAATATGTTCATTCTCCACAACAAGCTCTGCGCCTGTATCAAGATCACGTACTTCATAACTACGGCGGCATATCTGACGGCAACTGCCTCTATTAGCCGATACATTGGCATCGTGAAGACTAAGATAGCACTTTCCCGATACCGCCATACATAATGCCCCATGAACAAACATTTCAATCTGGACAAGCTCTCCACGTGGACCTCTTATATTGCGTTCTCGGATGGCGTCATATATGTATTTCACCTGTTTTAAATTCAATTCACGAGCAAGTACTACAACATCTGCATAGTGTGCATAAAAAGCAAGTGTTTCAATATTAGAAACATTAAGTTGAGTTGATATATGCACCTCAACACCAATACTTCGAGCATAAAATATAGCCGCCTGATCTGAGGCTATTATTGCTGTTACACCTGATTGCTTAGCAGCATCAATAACCTCACGCATAACAACTATATCATCATCGTAAATAACACAATTAACTGTAAGATATGTTTTAATAGCCTTTTCATTACATATATTAACTATATTCTCTAAATCAGAAAGGGTAAAATTAAACGACGAACTACTTCGCATATTTAAACCTTCGACACCAAAATATATGGCGTCGGCACCGCCCTGTATAGCACCCTGTAATGATTCGTATGAGCCAACAGGTGCCATTATCTCTATATCTTTTCTGCTATATTCTTTACTCATAATGATTACCTTTAAATGTAAAATAATTTTGCATTAAATAGCTAAAAATAACTGTTACCACTGTCATCATGGCATTGGATATTGAAGGAAATATCCCTATTGCCACTAACGCCTTTATTCCTCCATATTTTATAATAATATTTGCGGTAGTCACAGCAAGATAACGTACTCGCTGGGTGGAATCCTTCAATGGGGAGTTTTGGAATGTTATATTCTTAGCAAGCCACAGCCCGGTAAGAAAAACGATAGGAAAAACCAAAAAATAAGATGCTATCTGTGGCGAAATAACCACTAACCCCAAATCTAAATCCTTCTTACAAAGTATATAATTAAAAGTAACAAAGTAAAGAAGAGCATCAAATACCATATTAGCCCCTCCCGTAACACCATACCTAAATGTTTGAATGGGTATATATCTTCTAATAAATGGAAGATACAACCAATCTACAATCTTTATTATACTCCTTTTAATCATTACTCTATTTGATTTTCTTTACCTTATCGGGATTATTTTTAACAAAACTCTCCCAACTATTTCCACTACTCTTTGACGGGAAACGATTAGTGGACTGATAGTAATGGCACAAAGCTACAGCCAATCCATCGGTTGCATCTTTTACTTTAGGTAGAGCATTTAACGAAAAAACGCTCTTTAAGATATTAGCCACCTGCTCTTTAGAGGCACGACCCTCACCACATATTGCCACTTTAACCTTTGTTGGTGCATATTCAAAAATAAGGGCATCACCACTCTGCGCTGCGGCCATAGCAACCCCTTGCGCACGCCCCAATTTAAGCATACTTTGCACATTCTCGCCATAGAAAGGGGCCTCAAAAGCCACCTCTTCCGGTTCATATAACTCCACAAGCTCCACTACCCTATCATAAATCCGTCTAAGCTTTGTATAGCCACTATCCTCTTTGGTAAGATCTATGTGTCCCATGGTAACATACTCAGGTTTACGTCCAACAACACGTATCACGCCATACCCCATTTTATTAGTTCCGGGGTCTATTCCCATTATTATCTTACCCTCGCAATGCGGCATATTTACTATTTATCTTCTCTTTTTAACTCTTCAATATCTCTTTTAATATCTTTTATATCCTCTATTATCTGCGGCAAGCGTTTGAAGCCAACCACAGAACGACGCGCAACACCTAATGGTGCTACCGGAGAACCCATCCACACCTGTCCGCTCTCTTTAATACTATTTCCAATACCAGATTGCGAAGTTACCTGCGTACCATCGGCTATTGATATATGTCCTGCTATTCCTACTTGACCTCCAAACATACATTTAGCCCCCACCTTCGTTGAGCCAGCAATACCAACCTGTGATGCAGCAACGGTATGTTCTCCAACAACAACATTATGTGCCACTTGAACAAGATTATCAAGTTTAACACCTCTTTTAATAACAGTTGAACCCATTGTAGCTCTATCAATGCAACAATTAGCACCAATCTCAACATCATCTTCAATAATAACATTACCTATCTGCGGTATCTTCTTATATCCATCTTCTATAGGGGCAAATCCAAAGCCATCAGCTCCCACAACACTCCCCGAGTGTATTATTACATTATCACCTATAATAGACTCTTCGTATATTGAAACGTTCGCATATATAATAACATTTTCACCTACACAAACATTATCACCAATATAAACATTTGGATATACCTTACTACCCTTTCCTATAATTACTCCACTCCCAATAACTGCAAAATCACCAATATATACCTCATCGCCAATAGTTGCCGTTTCGCTAACAGCTGCACGGTTTGACACTCCAATTTTTTGTGGTTTATTTGCAACGTATAAGTCAAGTAGCGACGCAAAGGCTTTATAAGCATCGTCTACCTTTATAATTGTGGTTGACAACTCTTTTTGCGGAACAAAATCCCTGTTTACAAGTACTATCGAGGCATTTGTTGTATAGATAAAATTTTCATATTTAGGGTTTGATAGAAATGCAATATCTCCACTCTTTGCATCCTCTATCTTACCAATACTACTAACAGTAGCCTCTTTGTCTC
>CAYIZU010000086.1:5372-8480 GCA_964367795.1 uncultured Rikenellaceae bacterium
ACTATCTCTCCGGTAAGAAAATCTCCAATTACTTCGGCTGTAAACTTCATAACTCTTATGTTTTTTTAATATGTGTACTAATATTTAATATTATCGCAACGGCAATCGACATCGAGACAAGCCCCGAGCCGCCATTACTTAAAAATGGTAAAACTAATCCCGTAACAGGCAATAGATTTACGTTAACCATGCAATGTATCAATGCTTGGAATGATAAAAAGAATGCCAATCCAACGCAAACTAACGCCTCAAAACGATCGGTATGCCTACGAGCTATATATACAGCCCTTTGCAGTATCCATAGATAGATTAAGCAGATAATTATTGCGAAGATAATACCATACTCTTCAATTATCACGGCAAACATAAAATCAGACTCGGCTCGCGGCAGCGATGCACGTAACACCGAACCACCCGGCCCCTGAGGTATAACCCCCTCAGCAATCGCAGTCTTTGCCTGTATGGTTTGAAAATGATTATTTCCCGTTAAAAAATCAATTAAACGATTAGCCCATGTGCTCACACGTCCAAGACCTATAATAGGCGCTGCAACCGTAAACATTAACAATCCCGCGCCAGCAAGTTTAACTATTTCGCCAATATAAACACCCCCAATAATCATCAACACGAATGCCATAGTTGCAGTAATAAGAGCCGTCGAAAGATTGGCTGGCGCGATGAATAAAAATGTTAAAATAACAGGCAGAAGTAGCGGAATACTAAATTTTGTCCACATCTTCCAATCATACTTTGCACGCCCCTCACGCCATTTTCGCTCTTTCTCACTCCTACCTTTACGAGGGTTTAATTTATACGCTATGAAGTGTGTTGGGATAAACTTCACTCTATGCACAACATCCTTATACATAGCTAATGATTTAGCAGTAATTAATATGAGCGCAACCTTAGCGAAATCCGATGCCTGAAATATACCAAGAGAACGATTTGCCTCATTCACGTTACGTCCAAAGAAAAGTGTAACGACGAGTAATACCAAACATAATATAAAGAATGGTCTTATAAGATTATAGAACCACTTCTTAAAGTTAAAATGATATAATATACTTATCATAGCAAGTGCTAGGATAACGTGACGCATACGACGAAACAGATAAAACATAGGATTATCTGGATGGTGCTTATAAACCAAAGATGTTGTTGACGAGAATATCACAAGAAGCGATAAGCCCATAAGCAATGTAGTTGCTATCCATATATAACTATCTCCCTTTATAAAATGCGTAATACGGACCTTGGCAAGCTTCTCTTTTGCCGTCTCATATCGCTCTTCGTTAATATTATTAATACTCTCTTTATCCATTTTTCAATCCTTTAACTTTCTGTTTAAACTGCCGACCTCTATCTTCATAGTTCTCAAAAAGATCAAAACTTGCCGATGCCGGAGATAGTAGTACGGTATCCCCACATTTAGCAATATCTCCAATGACACTAAATGCTTCATCTATACTATGTGTATCATATATCATCTCCACGACACCTTCGAATGCATCTAATAGCTTACTGTTATCGCGCCCCATACATACCAAGGCCTTAACCGACCGTTTCGCCAACTCTTTAAGTGGTTCGTAGTCGTTACCCTTATCAGTACCTCCTGCTATCCACACCGTTGGACGTGTCATGCTCTCTAAAGCATACCATGCTGAATCTACATTAGTGGCTTTTGAATCATTGATATACTCTACCCCACCTATACAATCAACAAACTCTAAACGATGTTCAACACCACCAAAAGAGTAAAGGCTCTCACAAATAGAGTAACCGTCAACTCCTACTGCCATGGCGACTAAAACGCTATCCATAATATTAGCATAGTTATGAAGACCTTTTATTTTCAATCTATTGATATCAATTCGAATCTCTTCACCATTATACCTACAAATTAACTCTTCACTCTCTTCGCAAAAGAAAGCACCATCTTTATTAATTCCTACTCGGTTATTAATGGCTATAACCCGCCCGCCCATGTCATGACTTGATAGAAATCTTGTAGAAATTGCATCATCACCGTTAACAATAAAAATATCATCTTTGGTTTGGTTCATAGCCACACGAAACTTACTTGCCGTATATAGCTCTAAATCATAATTATATCTATCCAAATGGTCGGGGGTAATATTTGTTAACACTGCTATATCTGAACGAAAATCAAAACACCCATCTAACTGAAAGCTACTAAGTTCAAGAACATACCAATCAGGCACTTCATTAGCCACACTAAAAGCGAAACTATCTCCAATATTACCAGCAAGAGCCACATTAACACCACCATCCTTTAATAGTTTATGTGTTAGTGTTGCGGTTGTTGTCTTACCATTAGAACCTGTTATTGATATGATTTTCGAACATAGATACGCTGCGGCAAACTCCATTTCTGACACAATAGGAATACCATTTCCTCTCAAAGCAACAACAGTCTTTCAATAGAGTGCTTACCCTCTTCAAAAGAGACACCTTCTGAAATAAGCCCATCGCGATAACGTTCACCCAAAACACCACTATCGCTAAGAAAGACATTATATCCCTTTTTCTTAGCAAGAACAGCCACACCATAGCCACTCTCACCACCGCCTAATATAGTTATTCTCTTACTCATAATCTTATATCATTTTAAGCATTACAACTGCAAAGGCGGCAAAAATAAGTTGCATCAAAGCAAAACGCATCACAATTTTACCCTCAGGAAAGCCCAATTTCTGATAGTGGTGATGAAGTGGAGCCATAAGAAAGATACGACGCCCTTCACCAAATTTTTTCTTAGTGTATTTAAAATACCCTACCTGTAATAGCACAGAAAGACTCTCAACAAAAAAGATAGCACAAAGTATCGGTAGCAGTAGCTCCTTGCGTATCAATAGCGCGAATACGGCTATTACCCCACCAATTGTCAAACTACCGGTATCTCCCATAAAAACTTGTGCAGGAAAACCATTATACCATAGAAAACCTATAAGTGCCCCAACAAAGGCAGTTCCAAATATAACAAGCTCGCCACTTCACGGAATATACATTATATCAAAATAATTAGAGTATATGGCATTACCGGAGAGATATGCAAATATTATAAGAACCGACCCCACAATTCCAGAA
>CAYIZU010000087.1:0-8372 GCA_964367795.1 uncultured Rikenellaceae bacterium
GGTCTTGACCTAAGCCAAAGTAGCTACCCCTATTAATATCTTGAAAAGATGTATAGATATTAAACTTATGCTTCTCATCAGCGGAGAATATATCATATTTCACACCTCCTCCATTGATATTGTGAGTTAGCTCCTCTGCAATATTTGCCTCATGAGCAGGCATATCAAGCATATCTCCTCCTCGACGATACTCGTTCATATTATGATACTCAAAGGTTATTTTTGAAAAGCGAGATGTCTTATAATAGCCTCTAAAACCTATTGTGCGACTATTCAAGATAGGAACTTCACTAAATCCATCATTATCTCTATCATATGCTTGTCTCTCCCTAATTGAGCTAAACATGTATAAACCAAAGAGGTTATCACTACTGACATACGAGCCATTAATTGTAGTATTTAGGTCTAATGAACCTCCTTTAAGTATCGAAGTACTATTAGATAGTGTTAGACTATTCTCCGTCGGTTCTTTAGTAATAATATTAACAACGCCCCCTATAGCGTTAGAACCAAAAAGTGCCGAGCCGCCACCTCGCACAACCTCAACGCGCTCTATCATACTTGCCGGCAGCTGTTCTAAGCCATAAACAGATGCCAATGAGCTAAATATTGGTCTGCTATCAATTAACATCTGAGAATATTGTCCATCTAATCCATTTATTCGCAGCTGAGGAAGTCCACAATTACTACAATTATACTCTACACGCAGGCCAGGCTGAAAATTTAACCCTTCTGCAGCGTTTACAGATGATGTAATTTCAAATTGCTGACTACTTAATACTCCAACAATAGTGGGGTTTTCTCTCTTCTTAGACACATTCCGAGTACCACTAACAACAACCTCATCAAAGTGAATAGTTTGTACCTCTAACTCAAAATCCAAAACCATATTTCCATCTGTCACTTCAATATTTTTTTTGATGCTCTTATATCCCGACATAGAGACCTCAATAGTATAGCTTCCAGCCTTCAAGTTTGATATCTCGTATTGACCACTCTCTTCAGAAATTGCCCCTTCATTAGTCTCAAGAATCACTATCGTCACACCCGGTAGATACTCTTTTGTATTGGCGTCAATAGTACGCCCTGTTAAATTATTTCTTTTTTTTATTTCGTTTGAATATGCCATCGTACTGGCAGATATCGTGGAACATAGCAGCACCACGAAAAATATTATATTTTTCATTTTATATTATCAATTAGTTACACTTATTATTCTCTCTTAATTTATGAGATAAAAGTGTATGGGGGAGGGCGCACAGAATATCGTCCTGATGGTATTGAATATACTCTATCAAGATAATTATCTTCATTTATTAATGCAAAGAACAGCAATGACGCTACTACAGTCGCAGAATTCACAATGTTTACATGTGAAAAATTATTTACTTCATCAATAAAAGTAATATCAGTTGAGCTATGTGTGTGCTCCGGATCGGCATTAAGATGGGAGTGTATAATAATTACCCCATTAATATCATGAACATGCCAAAAGAGATTATTCCCTGCATAATAGCATAAGAATAATAAAAACAATATATGACTAAATATGTTTAATCTAACACCTTTCACTCCGCAAAGGTACGTTATTAAATGGCAACATAAAATACTTATTATTAGGTATTTTTCAATAACATATTCAGTTTATTATGATATTCGACTAAAGTCACTATTATCAGAGAGCTTATTTTTGAATATTAACTCTTTTAATACTCTATTGCTTTCACTCTCAAGCAATGGGTCTGCTTCAAGAATTGCCTCCGCCATGATACGCGCCTGCTGTAAAATATCGTTATCTTTTCCTATCCTTGCTATCTTTAAATCCATAAGGTTTCCACTCTGTTGAGTACCCTCAATATCCCCATAACCTCTTAATTTCAAATCAAGTTCCGAAAGTTCAAAACCATCATTCGTTTCTGTCATTGCCTTAAGACGTTTGCGTGCTGGAGGCGTTATCTTTTCGCCCGACATAAGAATACAGAAACTCTGCTCTGCTCCTCGCCCTACTCTACCTCTCAATTGATGTAGTTGCGATAAGCCAAACCTTTCAGCACTCTCAATAACCATAACCGATGCATTGGGCACATTAACACCAACCTCAATAACTGTGGTAGCAACCATTATATGAGCTTCACCACGCACAAATTGCCCCATACCAAAATCCTTATCTGCGCTCTTCATCTTACCATGAACAATAACTGTAACATAATTAGGAAAAGGAAAAGCACGCGTTATTGCGGCATAACCATCTTCAACACTCTTGTAATCTAATTTTTCACTCTCGTTAACGAGAGGATATACAACATAAACCTGCCTACCAGCACGAATTTGTTCACGCATAAAACCAAACACCTGCTCTCGCCGAGAATCGTTGAAATGGAGTGTCTTTATGGGCCTTCTACCCGGTGGTAGCTCATCAATTATTGAAACATCAAGATCACCGTATAATGTCATCGCAAGAGTTCGAGGAATTGGTGTAGCTGTCATAACAAGAACATGCGGCGGAACGCTATTTTTCTCCCACAGACGCGACCGCTGCTTAACACCAAAGCGATGTTGTTCATCAATTATCACCATACCCACATTTTTAAATTGTACATTATCTTCTATGAGTGCATGAGTACCAACAACAATATCAATATCACCACTCTCCAGCCCCGCAGCTATCTCCCGACGTGCCTTTACTCGCGTCGAGCCAGTTAGTAACCTCACTGTCACCCCTATCTTGTCGCAAACACCCGACAAAAATTCAAAATGTTGATTTGCAAGTATCTCTGTAGGTACCATAATAGCCGCCTGATAGCCATTATCTATGGCAAAGAGCATTGTAATAAGCGCAACAATGGTCTTCCCGCTACCAACATCCCCCTGAAGGAGTCTATTCATTTGATGCCCACTTAGGGTATCACGTCGTATCTCTTTAAGTACCCTTTGTTGTGCTTTAGTCAATGCAAATGGGAGGTGATTATTATAAAAATCATTAAATTTATCGCCTAACAAGGGAAATAGCGCACCGTTACTCTTGGTTACCCTAACAGCTTTTTGCCTTAATAATGTTAGTTGTACTACTAAAAACTCCTCATACTTCAACCTTCTTTCAGCATGCCATAACTCACGTTGAGATTGTGGGAAATGAATATTGTAAAGGGCATCATGAAGAGACATAAGCATCTCTTTTTCAATAACATATTTTGGCAATACTTCGCATATATGATTTTTTACATTATTCCATAGCATGCGCATTAGCGATGAGATAAACTTAGTCCCCAATCCTGCCTTATTAAGTCTTTCTGTTGATGGGTAGACACCATAGACCGACATCTTACTTAGTGCCTCTTCACTCATGGGTATATCCATCTCGGGATGAGGGATTGAGATCCAGCCATTATGAAAATTAGGTTTGCCAAATATTATATATTCGCGCCCTATTTCCACTCGTTTAAGTGCCCAGTCAACACCACTAAACCACACCAATTTTATGCGCGATGTAGCATCTTTAGCCATAACCTCTAATCGCCTATTACGCCCATAACCTATCTCATCAACGCTATAAACACGTGCCTTAACCTGAACAAAAGCTGTCATATCAGATGTCAACGAGGCTATATCATATATAACTGTACGGTCAATGTATCGAAAAGGATAAAGCCTTAACAAATCTCCATATGTGGCAATGCCCAATTCATTGCGAAGGAGTTGAGCTCTCTTATCCCCTACTGTTGGTAGGAACTTAATATCTGTATCAAAAATATCCTGCATATAATCTATTGAGCAACAAAAATATATGTCATAGTTCCCTTTTGTCTTGCGGGGAGCTTCTTTCCGGCATTAAAAATCGAACGTTTAGCTGCCCATATGGCTGTCTCTGCAACCATTGGGTCATCTGTTCCAATCGTACTCTTTACAGTGGCACTAATAACACGTCCTTCGCGAGACACAGTAATATCGAGTATAACCTGCCCTCCTCCCTCACAAAGGTAAGCTGGCACCTCTAAGAATACAGCTTTCCTTCCTTTGAGATTATAGGATACAGTTACATTACCACTCTTTTTTGAAAACTGATTACGAATACTATCCTCCTTTTCAAAACGACGGGTACGTTGACGCTGTGCATCATGCCTTTCACGTATCTCTTCAATACGCATCTCCTCGCGGCGTTTAGCATGGTCGCTAATCCCCTTTTGTAAATTCAGTAGGGCATCTTCCGATTCATATAATAAATCCTCAATATCAGCATCTAACTCCACCTCTTCAAAGCTCTCCTCAGACGATTCCTTATAAATATCCTCTATATCAGCACTACTATTTTCGTCAGATATAGCATTCTGAATATCCGAAACATCGTTAATATCTATATTTTGTAACTCCTTTTCTAACTCATCAAGCTGCTCAACATCTATAAAGATTCCTTGCGAAATTTCACGCATCATAACATTAAATGAGACAAAAGAGACAAGAAAAAGCAGGGAAATATAAGCTGCAACAGTTATCAAAACCCCATATCTATTACGATAAGTCCAAACGCCCCAATCAAAGCGAGAATCTCCCCAAAAAGGTAAAATGTTTTCTAAGGATAATCCCTTTTTAATAGCTCTATCACTCTCCAATAGCTCATTATCATGAAAAGTATCATTTAATACCTTATCTGGAGGTAAAAAATTACTCTCTGCAAAATTCTTGGTATAGGTTATATCAAGTTTAGAGGTGAAAACAACCTCCTCACTGACAACAAGGTCGACAGAAGGGGTAGATTCAATACACTCTTCATCTACCCCCTCTTCCAGCTCAACACTAACACTTTGATTTCGAGTCAAACCACCCGATATCCAAAGTGCAAACCTATCCAAAAAATCCATTTATCTCTTTTTTACCTGCTGTCCCATCTTTTCACGTTCGCGTCTATGATAATGTTCGCCCATCTCCTCGCTATATAGTCCTTTACTATACATTGCCATAGCATTAGCACTCATACCCATCGAAGAGAAGCCTCCGTCATGATATAAATTTTGCATTGTCACCTTACGAGTTAAATCCGAAAATAAACTTATAACAAAATCCGCACACTCCTCACCATCGGCATTACCGAGTGGCGACATCTTATCGGAGAAATCAATAAGGTGATCAAAACCCATAACACCACTACCAGCAGTAGTCATTGTAGGCGACTGCGAAACGGTATTAACCCTAACACCATTATATTTACCATATATGTAACCAAAACTACGCGCTATTGACTCTAATAAAGCCTTCGCATCTGCCATATCATTATAGCCAAAAAGCGTACGCTGTGCTGCTATATAAGACAATCCAACGATAGAGCCACCCGACGCCATGGCATCTTTTTTCTTAGCAACTTGTATCATCTTGTGGAATGAAAGAGCCGATATATCAAGTGTTTTAGATAAGAAACCATAATCTAAATCATCGTAAGTACGCCCTTTTCGAACATTGGGAGAAGAGCCTATAGAGTGCAGAACAAAATCAACTTGACCACCAAAACGTTTCATCGCAACATCAAACACATTCTCTAAATCAGCAACAGAGGTTGCATCGGCTGGAACAACAATTGTGTTGCATCTTTTAGCCAGCTCCTCAATAGTACCCATACGAATAGATACTGCCATATTTGTCAATATTATCTCCGCTCCCTCTTCAACGGCTCTTTCTGCTACTTTCCAAGCGATAGAATCCTCATTAAGTGCGCCAAAAATAATTCCTTTTTTTCCTTTTAGCAAATTATAACTCATAACTATAAAATATTTTCGTCGAGATTGATATATACCACCTCAATCCCAACACGTTTTAACAAATTAATTCCATCTTCTGAATGATAGGTTTTTCCATAAACAACCCTTACAATACCACACTGTATAATAAGTTTTGAGCACTCTATACACGGAGCATCTGTGACATACAAAGTAGCTCCTGCCGAGTTATTATTTGATTTTGCAACCTTAGTTATAGCATTAGCCTCCGCATGAAGAACATATGGTTTTGTCTTAAAGTTCTCATCTTCGCAAATATTTTCAAAACCAACAGGTGTTCCATTATACCCATCCGAAATAATCATTTTATCCTTTACAATAAGTGCCCCAACTTTACGCCTTTCGCAATAGGAATTTTCCGCCCATATTCTTGCCATTCGCAGATAACGCGTATCCAACTGTATCTGCTTAGTTTCGTTATATCCCATAAATTATCTTAATATAAAAAATTATTAAAAGGGTATCTACCTGAATGTAATTCATATATCATCTTGTATATATCACTCCTAAAACGATCCGTATTAACCTTATTCTTTGCCGATATGAAAATAGTTGGAGTTTCTATCTTCGACATCCAAGTCTCTCGAAGCATATCTAAAGAATAGTTCTCGCGTTTCATAGGTGTTAAATCATCTTCACGCTTAGCAATATAGGTAAAAGCATCTATCTTGTTAAATACCACAAAAACAGGCTTATCACCAGCTCCTATTTCGCTTAAGGTCTTGTTAACCACCTCATATTGCTCTTCAAAACCTATATGTGACACATCAACAACATGTATAAGTAAATCTGCCTCTCTAACCTCATCAAGTGTCGACTTAAAAGACTCAACCAACTGATGCGGCAGCTTACGAATAAACCCTACTGTGTCAGTAAGTAAAAATGGAATATTATCAATAACTACTTTTCTAACTGTTGTGTCGAGAGTAGCAAATAACTTATTCTCTGCGAATACTTCGCTCTTACTAAGAAGATTCATTATAGTAGATTTCCCTACGTTGGTATACCCAACAAGAGCCACACGAATCATCCCCCCCCTATTGGAGCGTTGAGTTGCCATTTGCCTATCTATCTTCTTAAGTTCCTCTTTTAGCTTTGTTATTCTATCACGGATGATACGTCTATCGGTTTCTATCTCTCTCTCACCAGCTCCACCACGTGTTCCTGTACCTCCTCGCTGACGTTCAAGATGCGTCCACATACCAGTCAATCTTGGTAGCATATATTGATAACGAGCCAAATCTACTTGTGTCTTGGCATAGGCAGAAGTTGCACGTTGAGCAAAAATATCAAGAATAAGATTTGTTCTGTCAACAATACGACGCTTTAGTATCTTCTCAATATTACGTATCTGCGAAGGGGATAATTCATCATCAAAAATGACGGTTTCAACCTCATACTCCTCAACATATTGTGCTATCTCTTCCAACTTACCACTTCCCACAAAGGTGCGTTTATCTGGATATTGAAGCCTCTGAACAAAACGATTAACACACTTTATACCTGCTGTGGTAGCTAAAAACTCCAATTCGTCGAGATATTCATTAACTCGCTGCTCATCACCCTTGTCGCGTATTAATGCAACAAGAACCGCTTGTTCAACCTTTTGTTCTATTGTATTATTATCCTTCTTAGCCATACTTATATTAGTACTTTGTCAACGTTAGTGTCTGCCCAAATGACTCTGCTATCATCTCTGTGGATGATACCTCTGAAACAGTTATGACAATAGGCATAGGTGAATTTAAAACAGTTATTGTCACAACATTATCAACTACAGCATATGTACCAGTGTAATTTACGCCATTAACCAATGCCTTACAACTCTTATCCTCATTAAAAGTAAAATCAAACTCCTTGCCTTCTGTGGTTTTCCAATTCCCATAAATGGCTGATATATCAGGAATAACTTGAAACTCTTGTATTATCTTAAAGGGCTGCTCATTGATGTATATAACAGCATCGCGCCTTGCACCGTCATTATTTTCCTCAATAGTAATAATTATCGTGCCGTTACCCTCACCACTCATAGGTTCAACCTTAGTTATCCATTCTATTTCGTTTAAATCAACACTCCACGCCCCTGAATAGATAAGTCCTACACTTTGAGGCTCGCCACCACTCTTTGGAAACACAAGATTTGGCTTGGTGAATAACATAACCTCACTACTCTCTTTATCACTACATCCCACTAACGAGAGTAATATAACAATCACCGCAAATAATCTTTTCATATTTTTATAATTTTATAGTTAACATTACAACCTGCAAAGATAGCTAAAATTTTTATCTTTCCGTTATTCTATTTTTCTATTTTTTATAAAAACTCATAAAATATTGACTATTAAGAAGATAATATTTTTTTGTAAAAATATTATCATTTTTTCTTGCATAATAGAAAAAAACGATTTATCTTTGTCGTCGCAAAGGGGAGCATAGCTCAGCTGGTTCAGAGCATCTGCCTTACAAGCAGAGGGTCATA
Organism: uncultured Rikenellaceae bacterium; assembly: GCA_964367795.1. Classification (GTDB taxonomy): domain Bacteria; phylum Bacteroidota; class Bacteroidia; order Bacteroidales; family Rikenellaceae; genus JADFUS01. Next base: position 8,248 of record CAYIZU010000087.1, read on the forward strand.
GGTTCGAATCCTATTGTTCCCACGATAACCTGTCTAACATCGCATGTTAGGCAGGTTTTTTTATTGAACCATAAAGGGGAATTCGCAAAACTATATTAGAACTGTAATTCAATTAGTTACAACCT
>CAYIZU010000088.1:0-2930 GCA_964367795.1 uncultured Rikenellaceae bacterium
TTTCATGCATAACTCTACATTTTACGACATCAGGTAATATATATTTCTCTATTACTCCATCACGACGGTCTGTTTTTGATATAGGTTTGACAACTATACTGTTCTCTGGTGTCAAAGATAAAACAACCGGCGTACCCTCAACATTAAGCTCCTTAGAAACACCGTTATTTGAGCTGAAACGACAAACTACATAGTTAGTTGTTCCATTTGTTGGCACAACTTCATATTGATATGTCAAATACTCCTCTTTTCTCTTGCCAAGGAATAGTTCAAGATACTCTTTTTCTATACGTGCCATCTCCTTAATCATCGCACCAATTCCAGCTCCATAGCCACCTTCATTAACATTCTCGCCAGTAACCAGATTAAAACGACGTTTACGAAGAGTGTATATGGCATCAGCCGCCTCGGTGGCCATTTCTTTTACCGTTTTACCACTACCTTTACCATTCACGTAAGGAGGATTTATTCCCATATCTGTAAAAGTGTTATCTATAACCATATTGCCATTATCAAAAGAAGTGCTCATTTCTCCCCCTTTTTTAGTCACGAACGAATCGTTACCTACATTCGACGCTGTAAGCCTCACCCCTTCAATTACATATGTGCTCTTATCACTAAGCGGGGCTGTCACTCCCAGCAACTCGGAAGCGTAACGAGCATAAGGACCCTTTACTACCGATTCTCTTTTAACAATAACTTCAACCAATATTGCAGTTGTAGGCTTAATATACGAACCATCAGTAGAATTTTTCTTCTGTTGCGAATAGGCAAAATCACACAGTCCTATGCACAAAAATAATAGTAACGATAATAGTTTTAAATTTTTCATAATATAACATTTTTTTGCCCCTCATAGTATAAGGTGGTATTCAATAAATAACATGCAAAGGTAATAAAAATATCTGTAATGGTATTGGCATTATTAAAAAATTTACTAATTTCGCCGTTAATTACATAGTAATACCATGACAAATAACTATAAAGATACTATTGAGGAGATATATAGCGAGTTGCGCCGTAATGCTAATGGCATTGTTGTTGAAACAATGTTTGAGATGTTAGGGACTGAGAAATATGTCAACCATGGAGTATCTGTACCTGCAATTAAAGAGGTAGCAAGTCGACACGCTCCTAATCACCGTTTAGCGGAAGAGCTATTCAAAACAAACATCCGCGAACTTAAAATTGCTGCTGTCTATATAGACAACCCCAATGAAGTGACCCTTGAGCAGATGGAACAATGGAGTAAATCATTTGATGCTATTGACATATTAGAAAACTGCTGCTCAATGCTCTTTTCTCGTGCTCCTCAAGCCCTTATTATAGCAAAAAAATTAATGAATGATATGCCTTACGCCTCATTACTCATAGCCTCACGGAGAGCTTCTCTGCTTTTCCACGAACAGGAGTTAATGGAGTATCACGAGATTGTCAATCGAATAACTCCTTTTAGTCACGGCGCTCACTTTGAATTAAAATGCCGATTGATTGCAGCATTAAAGAAAAATAGCGACACATTCGACATCTACTTAGACGATGATATTAGCAAAGAGATCGAATGGCTAACTAACTGAAAATAAACTATTAAAACAACATAAAATTATAATGTAGCTAAAATTTATTATTTTTTTCATTGATAATAGGAGAAAAATTTCTATATTTGCCGTCGGTTGTACGCAAATTTTATTATGAACAATAAATTAAAAGATATTTAAATGAAAAAGAAGAATTTAATAACGGCAGGTTTATCACTGCTTATTATAGTGGCTGCATATATGCTATACAGTACATTGAATGCTCCTATTAAATTTAATAATGAAGTTAACGTTCGTTCAGGGGTTATCATTCAGAAATTGAAGGATATACGTACTATTCAGCGTGCATATAAAGTTAAGTATGGAGACTACACTAACAATTTCCAAGAGCTAATCCGTTTTATCAAGAACGATTCATTAAAATATGAGATAGCAATGGGATCTGAAGATGACTCTGTAGCTGTGGCACAGGGGCTTGTTAGCACAAAAGCTGTTATGCTACCTGCTAAAGACACGTTATTCTCTGGAAGAAATATAAATTTTGATGAACTTCAAGACATACCATACACAAATGGAAAGAAATTCGTTTTAGGAACAAATAAGGTAACAACAGAGTCAGGTGTTGAGGTCTCTGTTTTCGAAATTGCTGTGCCAATGGAGTTATATCTACATGATTTGGATAAGCAAAGTATTATTAACCTAAAGGACAAGAAAGAGACGGAGTTTAAATATCCAGGTATAAGAGTTGGTTCGTTACAAAAAGCAAATAACGATGCCGGTAGTTGGGAAGAGTAATAATAACTCAAATAAGATATTGTCCATTCAACTCCAGTTGAATGGACTCTCTTTTTATTCACATAGTGAGAAAAAGTTTTCTATTCAGCAGTTATCAGATGGATTAACAGCCGCCGCCGCAATAACAAAAGAGGATGCAAAAGGGGATTTCGATACGGTATACCTATTTCATAACTCCCTCAACTATGTTATAATACCAGAATCTTTATACGATGAAGATATGATTGATGCCTATCTTATTGCTAAAGGCATAAGAGTGGAATCGGTAAATGACTGCTATGTATGTAATCAAAATGGCTTAGTATTTATTTCAATGCTGCCAGGAAGTGATGTCCCCCAGTTTATTGATAATATAAAAGGGCTGCCTAATATTGCAAAAGCGATAACTAATGGCGATGAAAGTGGTAATGAGGTGCTTCGGTATATTATTGAAGAGGGTAATATACACATAGTTTATATAAAAATGGGCGATATGCTCTTCTGCGAATCATTTCCTATTATAGAGAATCGTGATGTGATATTTTTTATTGATAGTGTGGCAAAAAAATATGGAGTACGGGGGCGATGTGAAATATTATCACTCTATGAAAACGGTGA
>CAYIZU010000088.1:2940-8334 GCA_964367795.1 uncultured Rikenellaceae bacterium
TAAGAGTAGATAGACAGGTATTTTTAGAGGTTTTAGGAATATGAGAATAGTTAGTGGAGAATGCAAAGGGCGTATTATTACCCCACCGCGTAGCTTTAGAGCGCGACCAACAACAGATTTTGCCAAAGAGAACATATTTAATGTACTGGCTAACAGATACGATTTTGAAGAGTTAGAGGTGTTAGATTTATTCTCTGGAACTGGCTCTATAAGTTATGAATTTGCATCTCGTGGAGCTATTAGGGTTGTCTCTATTGAGATGGATAGTATACATCAATCATTTATCAAAGAGACAGCAAGCAAATTAAAACTATCTGCTATACGTTCGTTAAAGATGAATGCTTTTGTATTTTTAAAAAGTGTAAAAGAGAGGTATGATATTGTCTTTGCGGATCCACCTTATGACTTGAATGGAATAGAAACCCTTCCTGATACTATTTTCGAGATTGATTTAATAAAAGATGGTGGGTGTTTTATCTTTGAACACTCAAAGAATAAGGATTTCTCAACACACCCTTTTTTCCGTGAGAAACGAAGCTACGGGAGTGTTAATTTCTCAATTTTTTCAAAGTAGCACTCTATGATAAAAGAGATTTTAAAAAAATCACTACTAACCACTATTAAGACAACAACTTGGCTGCTTAAGATAATACTACCAGTAACCCTTTTGGTCTCAATATGCGACTACATGGGCTGGATAGCAGCTATTTCAGAATATGCAACTCCGCTCTTTGCTCTTATGGGTATGAAGGGCGAGGCGGCAATACCCTTCATCACTTCGGTCTTAACAAATCTATACGCAGCAATAGCTGTAATGGCAAGTATGTCGCTTGACTTTCGCACTGTTACTATTCTGGCAAGCATGTGCCTCATTGCTCACAACATAATTGTGGAGTGCAAGATACAGCAAAAAGCGGGAAGTCCTATATTCTACACTGCACCAATGCGAATAGCTACAGCGTTGCTTGCTGGCTATCTACTCAATATAATACTCCCTGCCGAATTCACGGGAACGCTTCTTATGCCAATTGCGAAAGCAAAATACCTTTCGTTTATGGATATGATTATTGGCTGGATTAAATCGTCGGCAATGTTAGTGGTTCAGATGGTAATAATAATATTTATTATGAACCTATTTCAAGGTTTCCTAAGAAAATTTAATATCATCGACAAACTGGCATATCCCCTTGCGCCTCTCATGATTATACTTGGCTTACCACGCTCCACATCAATATTATGGATTATTTCAAATACACTTGGAATAACATATGGAGGTATGGCAATTGTGGAGGAGTTAGAACGTGGATATGTCAATAAAAAAGATGCACAACTTATGAATAGCAGTATTGCCATAACACATTCACTAATAGAGGACTCTTTTCTCTTTATTGCCATAGGTGTTGGCGCCGTATGGGTATTTATTCCACGTATTATTCTATCTATTTTCGTTGTAAACTTACACAAACTTTTTCGAATTCTTTCTAATAAAAAATAATTTGTAGTATATTTGTACTGTCAATATTTGGAATATGAAAAGTATGGAAGATGAGAGGCTATCTTTTTTAAAGGAGAAAGTCGCGTTACTGCCCAATGAACCGGGTGTATATCGTTTTTTTGATAAGAGCGGTATTGTTATTTATGTGGGTAAAGCTAAGAATATTCGAAAACGTGTATCGCAATATTTCCTTAAAAAAAGTTCACACGAACGCAAGACAATGATGCTTGTCCGTAACATTTGCAATATTGAACATATAGTAGTAACCTCCGAGCGTGATGCACTACTCTTAGAGAATAATCTTATTAAGGAGTTGCAACCAAAATACAATATTCTATTAAAGGATGACAAAAGTTACCCTTGGATAGCAGTTAAGAATGAGGAGTTTCCACGTATTATCCCAACACGTACACTCGTTAAAGATGGTTCCAAATATTATGGACCATACACAAGCGTAATGATGCAAAGAAGTGTTTTGAAGCTTATCGGTAAATTGTATCAAGTACGTAGCTGTAAGCTACCTCTAACAGAGAAAACAATATCTGAAGGAAAATTCCAATACTGCCTTCAATACCATATTGGAAACTGCAAAGCCCCGTGTGAGGGATATATATCACGCGCAGAATATTTAGAGAGTGTTCGAAGAGCAGAAGATATACTTAAGGGGGAGCTATCAATTGCTAAAGAATACCTAAAGGGAGAAATGATGAAAAATGCTGAAATTTTGAAGTTTGAAGAGGCTCAAAAATATAAGGTACGTCTTGAGATGCTTGATAATTATAGTAGTAAGTCGGTTATTGTATCACAACAATATAGCAATATGGATATTTTTTCAATTATTATTGATGAGGATGCAGCTTACTGTAACTACTTACATATCAATAGGGGTAGCGTTGTGAACTCCTACACTATGTCGATGAAATTAAGGCTTGAAGAGTCTCCCGCAGATGTTTTGACCTATGCCATGACAGAGATATTAAGCCGTTTAGGGCGCAGTTTGGCACGGGAGGTGATAGTTCCCTTTATGCCTAACATTGATTTTTTCTCCGAAGCACATTTCACTATTCCACAGCGAGGAGATAAGATGAAGCTATTAGAGCTTTCCGAGCGAAATACTAAATCGTATCGTGCAGAGAGGGCTAAACAACAAGAGTTGCATAATCCGGGGCTCAAAAGCGATAGGGTTATGGATTTGATGCGCCGGGAGTTAGAGATGGATATAGAGCCTCGGCATATAGAGTGCTTTGACAACTCAAATATACAAGGTGAGTACGCCGTATCAGCTTGCGTTGTATTTCGTGATGGAAAACCGGCAAAAAGGGAGTATAGGCATTTTAATATTAAAACTGTTGTTGGTATTGATGATTTCGCCTCTATGAGAGAAACGGTATTTAGGCGATATATGCGTATGATAGAGGAGGAGCGCGAGTTACCACAACTTATAGTTATTGATGGGGGGAAAGGGCAACTATCCTCTGCATATGAGATACTAAAGGAGTTGCAAATAGAGGATAAGATAACAATTATTGGATTAGCAAAACGTATGGAGGAGGTTTTTTTTCCTAACGATAGCGAACCTCTTATCCTTGACAAGCAGAGTGAGACACTCCGAGTGCTTATGCATATAAGAAATGAGGCACATCGTTTTGGAATAACTTTTCATAGGCAAAAACGCTCTAAAGGGGCGATTAACAGCGAGTTAGAGAATATTCCAGGAATAGGTAAAGAGACCATAAAAAAACTTTTTATCCATTTTAAGAGTGTTAATAAAATAAAAATTACTAACTTTGAGAAACTTTCCGCTGTTGTAGGAAAAAAGAAGGCAAGTGAAATAATAAAATATTTTAGTGATGGAGAGTAAGAGAGAGTTAATATTTGCTTCGGGCAATGATAATAAGGTTAAAGAGATAGCCGCTAAGTTAAGTGATAGCTATGTAGTGCGTGGATTGAAGGATATTGGTGTAACAGAGGATATTCCAGAGACTGCGGAGACTTTAGAGGGTAATGCATCTATTAAGTCGCAATATCTATATAACAAATTAGGTTGCGACTGTTTCTCGGATGATACTGGCTTAGAGGTAGAGGGGCTAAAAGGGGAACCGGGTGTTCGCTCAGCACGCTATGCCGGCGAGGATGGAGATGCTGATAAGAACATAAACATGTTGTTAGAGCGATTAAAAGTTGTTGCAAATAAAAGAGCTCGTTTTCGTACAGTGATATCACTCATATTGGACGGGAAGGAACATCTTTTTGAAGGTATTATTGAGGGTCAGATTATTGATGAGAGAAGAGGTAGTAATGGATTCGGCTACGACCCTATATTTATACCTAACGGCTACCGTGAAACATTCGCTGAATTGCCTCTTGAAGAGAAAAACCGCATATCGCACAGAGCGAAAGCAGTAGATAAATTAATAAAATTTTTAAAAGATAGAGAGTAATGAAGAAAGGTTATTTACTACTAATAATGGTACTTTTTGTATATAGTTGTGGAATAAGTACCAATATCGTAATCAGCGAGATAAAGGAGAAAACAGAAGAATATGATATTTATGTCAAAGAGAGTTTCATTGATAGTCGCAATGGAAGTACTTTTAGATTAATAGACCCAGCCAATGAGCGTATGGGGCAAATTGTTGATAGCCTTGTATTTTACACTAAGAGTGGCGCGACCGACTTTTTTGCTCGTGTGCCGAAAAATAAGAGACCTAAATGGAGCTACACATTAAATGCCACAGATACCATTTATAGCGTAACAAGTAAGATTGTAAGTGCTAAGATAACAGCCAACATATACACAGGAGGTGCACATGGTGTGACAAAATTTTTTGCTGTGAACTACTCACCTATGGATGGTAAATTCCTTTCTAAGGGTGATATCATAGATATGAGTAAGAGTAAAAAGATTGATGGTGTTTTAAAACGTTATTTTAAAGATAAAAAAGGATTCACTGAAGAACCAACGGCAGCATTAGCAACGGTTGTTAATATCACAAATCGCTTGGTTATCTTCACTTATGAGCACTACGTATTAGGGCCTTATTCTGCTGGCATAGCAGTTATAGAGGTTCCGCGCAGCGAAATATCGGATTGTATAAATATTAAATAAAAAAGATTATGGAAAAGGGAGCAATTTCACAATTTATTAAGCATAACTATCGCCACTTTAACGCAGCAGCTTTAGTTGATGCAGCAGAAGGCTATGAAAAACATCTGCTATCGGGAGGAAAGATGATAATAACCCTTGGCGGTGCTATGAGTACAGCCGAATTAGGCATATCTCTTGCCGAAATGATACGTCAAGATAAGGTGCATATAATATCGTGTACAGGAGCAAATCTTGAAGAGGATATTATGAATCTTGTAGCACATTCACACTATAAGAGAGTGCCAAACTACCGCGATTTAACACCAGAACAAGAACGTGACTTATTGGACAACCATCTTAATAGGGTTACTGACACATGTATTCCAGAAGAGGAGGCATTCCGCAGATTACAAAGTCATATTCATGATATATGGAAAAAGGCAGATGCTAATGATGAGAGATATTTACCTCACGAGTATATGTATCAAATGCTCTTAAGTGGCGTATTAGAGCAATATTATGAGATAGACCCGAAAGATAGCTGGATGCTTGCTGCTGCAGAGAAAAATATACCTATCGTTGTTCCGGGATGGGAAGATAGTACAATGGGTAATATTTTCACTTCTTATGTCATCAAAGGGGAACTTAGGGCGTCGACCATGAAGAGCGGTATCGAGTATATGATAGCTCTAACTGAATGGTATCGCGAGAATTCAGAAAAAGGTGTTGGTTTCTTTCAAATAGGAGGTGGTATCTCTGGCGACTTCCCTATATGTGTTGTGCCTATGATGTATCAAGATTTAGAGTGGGA
>CAYIZU010000089.1:0-6536 GCA_964367795.1 uncultured Rikenellaceae bacterium
ACGCATTTTGAAACTAGAAGATTTTAAGATACTATTTGACGAAAATTTCGACCGCCTCAGAAATTTTATCTACTACCGCTGCTCTGACACAGAGGTAGCTACTGATATTGCGCAAGATGTTTTTCTAAAAATTTGGGAGCGACAGATAGATAAACCGCCCAAAGAGATAGTAGGCCTTCTATACAAAATAGCAAAAGATATACTCATAAGTCGTTATCGACACGAGGAGGTTGTTACTCGATTTGAGGTAAAACCACAAGATTATGACCACCCACCAACCCCAGAAGAGGAGCTGCAATATGAGCAACTAAAGGAGGATTATCAAAAGGCTATAGGCGAGATGAACGAAGGGCAACGAGATGTGTTCTTAATGAATCGAAATGACGAACTAACATATATAGAGATTGCAGAACGGCTCGATTTAAGTGTCAAAGCAATAGAGAAACGGATGCGGCAAGCATTACAATTTTTAAGAGATAAATTACAGCGAGAATGAGCACAAAAAGAACATACGATATTGATAATCTTCCAAAGATAGCCGCCCCATACAAGAGGTCTAAAGAGGATGTGTGGACTGCACTCGAAGAGAAAATGGAGCATACATCGCAAGTCGAACCACAGTCGGCAATTAAGATAATATCTCTACGCTTAACTCTAAAACGTGTAGCATCCATCGCAGCGATGATAGCCATTGTCATTAGTGTCTCGGCAGCAGTTATCTATACGGTGGTAACTCAAACCAAAAAAGAGTTGCAACCAAAAACAGAGCAGACACAGCAAGATAAAACAATCATAATAAAAGATGATATGTTTATTTTCAAAAAAGCATCACTGAAGTTGACCTTTGCCGAGATTGCCAAAGAGTATGATGTTGTCATTGAGTGCCGAGCCGACGAAGAGAGATTATATTCGGGACGATTTAAGCGAGATCGCTCAATAGAAGATGTTATAAAGATAGTTTGTCGCTCGATGAAACTTGAATATGAGCAAGATTCGGATGGTAAATATATAATAAAATAGATTTGAGAAGAGTTTTATTGGTTATAATTACGATACTTGCCACCACAACACTATATGCACAGAGTGTTGTGGTGAATTGTCGTTCAGAGAGCCTTGATAAAATTCTTGATAAAATGACCATGCGTTATGGCGTAGAGCTCTCTTATGATAGTGAGGAGCTTTCTCTGTACACAGCTACACTCAACACCTCGTTTAGCTCGTTTGGTGCAATGCTCGACACCTTGCTCGATGAGCTGCCATTTGCGTGGGAGCTCATTGATGGGGTCTATGTTGTGTATCCTCGTATGATAGAGCCACCAAAGCCAATTTTAGGTATTATTAGGGATATAAAGAGTGGAGAACCGCTCCCTTTCGCCTATATCGAAGTTAATGGAGCGCAAAGAATTACCGATGAAAATGGTAATTTCTCGGTGAGAGACACGGGCGAAGATACGCTTAGGGTAAAAGCGTCATATCTTGGCTATTTTAAGTTAGATACCCTTATCGCACGAAGTGAGCCTTTATTAATTGAGTTATCAGCCGCACCTGTTACAATCGGCGAAGTGACAATACAATCATATTTCATTGAGCGTGCAACACAAGTTGGAGAAAAAGCAGGGCTTATCACAGTAAATCAACAAATTGCAAGTTACCTACCAGGCAATGGCGATGATGCAATTTTCAATCTACTACGAGTTCAACCGGGAGTTCTTGCCGCAGGTGAACAATCTTCGGAATTGATTCTTTGGGGAAGTCCCGAAGGTACATCGCGCACCTACATCGATGGTATTCCACTATGGGGGCTCTCTAATTTTAGCGACAATATAAGCACCATTAATCCATATATGGTAAGCCGTATTGACCTATATAGAGGTGGCTACGGAGCAGACTCTCCCGATGCTGCAGGAGGTATCGCCTTAATTCGTGGCAAGGTTGGGGGCAAGAAACCACAGTTAGGTTTTTTCCTCAATAACGAAACAGTGAACAGCTCGCTGGAGTTACCTATAGGTGAGAAATCGACAATAATAGCTGCATATCGCCAAAACTATTATGACCTATTCGACAGCGATAATCTCACCCAAATCAATAAATTGGAGGAAAAAACAGAGGTTAAAGCAATTCCCAGCTACTCCTTCCGCGATCTAAATATAAAATATAACTTTAGGGGAGACAATGGCGATCTATTCTATATAAGCTCAATATATGGAATCGATAATTTAGGCTATGATTTGAGTTTTGATAGCGAGATGGAAACTCCAACAGGCAAGCCCTCAATACGCTATGTAAAACAGTCGGCAGAGGAGCAAAAAGAGCAGTTAGGTGTAAGCGCATATTACGGCAAAATGTGGCGAAATGGTGCGAGTTCATCTCTGAGTGCTGTCTACTCACAGCTACATAATGACTACTACCTAACCCGTGAGAGCTATGGCGAGATTACTCAAACCTCAAATTACAGTAGATGGGATGCACGAAACAATATCTCGGAGGCAGTAATAAAGCAGCATAACGAACTAACACTTACCGATACTCACAAACTCTCATTTGGTGTAGAGTACACCGATAATTCCCTGCTACTTAGGGAAGATTCACTCGATATAAACCATATAAATATTGAGGAACGAACATCAAGATTCACGATATATGGAGAGGATAAAATCTCATTTAGCAATAAATTTTCACTCACTGCAGGCATACGAGCTACTTACTACATGGCAAACTGCAAGCTGTATATTGACCCTCGTCTGTCGATAAATTATCGCCTTTCAGAGATATTGAAGTTCAACGCTGCATTAGGTATATACCATCAATATGTTGTCGAGACCTCCGTATCGAACGACGATGGTAATTATGTTTATAGTTGGAATTTAGCTGGAGTAAATGACATTCCTGTAGTACGTGCCGAGCACCTCGTTGCAGGAGTGGCATATACCCCTAAAGGCTACATTTTCACTATTGATGGTTATTACAAATCATTCAATAACCTCACACGATATGTTGCTGGAGAGAAATTTAGCACCAACTATCAAGGAGAAAACCGAACGTATGGAGTAGATTTATACGCTAAGCGAGACTTTAGAAGTGGTAGCAGCGTGTGGTTCTCATATTCACTATCTCACAATGATGAATATTTTGAACACTTCCGCACTGTAGACTACCAACGCTCGACCCAAGATCAGCGTCACGAGATAAAGGTAGCAGGAATCTGGCGAGTTGGCGCATTTCACCTATCGGCAACCTATATCTATGGCTCAGGCTTTCCGATATATAGCGGCGGAATACTCTCCCAAACCTACACAGAACCCGACTATAATCGACTCGATGTGAGCGCAGTCTATACATTCTATACTCGTTGGTGTAAAGGCAATATTGGCTTATCAATTCTTAACTTAACCGATGCAGACAACATAAAAACCAACAGCTTCAGTCGCATCCCTCTAACTCAACAAAATGGAATCTCAATCGATAGTGGCAGTACACCATTTACACCTCTTCTATACCTAAAGTTAGCGTTTTAATAGAAAAACTTGACATTCTTTATTATCGCTATTTTCATGATGAAATAAAGGAGCAATCATTGTAATTTAAACATCCAAAATATATTTTGTTAATCGCCCGTAGCGAGCAATAGCCATTTGATGGATAGGCGTTCACTTTTTTCAGCGACAAGTAAATCAAATGCAAAAAGTGTTTAACTTACAGTAAAATCCAAAAAAATTTTAGTGGTTTGTTACCCCATTTCTCCCCAATATCATGAATTCGGGTCATTCGATTGGCAAATTATGTTGCCTTAGGAATGATAATTTATCCCAATAGCCACGCTGGAAGATAATTTTATCATTCACTATATGAAAAAAACCGCAACCTCGTAGTCCAAGAGGATCTCGCCATTCCATTATTGCCCACTCGCCATCTTCAAACATATTCTCCACAATACACGTCATAGGTGCTATTTCAAATTCATCTTTTAAAACTTTACCAATAGCCCCTTTCCCTACAATAGGCTCGTTTGCTACTTGATGATTAACTGCATCCTCTGCGTATAGCTCTGTCATTGAGTCAGCATCTGCCTCGTTAAAAAAGTCCACCCATAGTTGTAAAATCTCTTTAGGTCTCATATAAGTATCAGTTAAATGTTAGACGACAAAATTACAAAAAAATAATTGATATTAATATATTTTCGCTCTAACAATCGACTCTATAAGATAGCAATATGAGAAAGTATATAAAGACTTGTACACAAACCTATTCACCTTAAGAATAACAACGCTTGTCGCTTAATATGTTACATAGCAGATTTAGAGTTGTAATGTGTATTTATTATTTAATTGCATCCTTTGATGGAGAGCTAAATAACAAAAGCGATTTCATAATGGGTAATTATACGGTTATTATTTCTTCAATTTTCGATAGAATTTCCTAAATCTCATATAAAATAGAGTGCAAGCAAAGAAAAAACCGATAGGATAGGCAAGCCAAACGCCCGAAATTCCCCAATCGGCTCTGAATCCGAAGAAATAGCCCGCAGGCAAAGCGATAGCAAAGTAGGCAATTGCTGATATATACATAATATATTTTACATCTGCCAAGCCTCGCAATGTATTTGTTAACACAATTTGAACACCATCGCTAAAGACATATACCATCAAAATAGGAAGTAATAGAGAGACAATCTTTGCAACAGCAATATCCTCTGTAAAAAACATACTAATTTGGGTAGTCCACAAGTATAGCACAGCACAAATTACAACCGAGAACATAAGACTCAAAACCATACCTGCATTGGTCACTTTCTTAATAGACAGTACATCGTCCATTCCATTGAAATAGCTTACACGTATAGCAACAGCATTACCTAAACCCAAGAAGAGCATATAACATATGGATGATATACTAACCGAAACCTGATGAGCTGCAAGATCAAAACTACCTAACCACCCAATCATAATAGCTGTAATACTAAATGTTGCTGCCTCGAAACCTTGCTGTAACCCAATAGGTGCTCCAACTTTTATTAATGAGTTAATTTTTTCTCGCAGCAAAAACCCTTTAGTGTAACCTTTCCTATACTCTTTATAGAACTTCGCCAATTGTATAACCGCCACAAAAGCTATAAGCATAACGCAGCGAGAAATCAGGGTACTCACCCCAGCACCATAGAGTCCCATCTCTGGCATTCCAAATTTACCATATATAAGAATGTAATTACCAATGATATTGAGGATATTTCCAATTATAAATATCCACATCGAAGTTGATGGTTTAAGTACCACCTCAACAAATTGGCGAAAAGTGCTATAAATCATCACGGGGATAATCGAAAGACCGTAAACAACAAAATATGGTTTAATGAGCGGTATCAGCTCCACGGGTTGCCCCATACGCTCGACATTTAGGTATACCACAACCATAAGCAAAGCCAATACAACACCTAACAGCGAATTTACCATCAAACTGTTTTTAAGCCATTCACCAACACCTCTTTTATCGTCACTCGCCAACGCCGAACCTACCAAAGGGGCAAAGTTAAAGGTGAAGCCAACACCAATTATCATGAATAGATTAAAGATATTGTTCACAAATGCCGAGGCTGCAAGCTCCTCGGTGCTATGTTGCCCTACCATGATAGTATCTGCAACACCCGTAATAATTGTTCCAATCTGCCCAATAATGATAGGTAGGGCAAGATATATAATCGACTTATAGTACCTCATAATTTCATTTTAACGGCTGCAAAGGTAGCGTGATTTGCGCAATAAACAGTCGTTAAAAATGGAACTATAATAGATAAAATAAGAATAATACTACTTTGTATGCTTTTTTCGATATTCCGACGGACTCACTCCTACATTGCGCTTGAAGAACTGCCGAAGTGTCGATTGGTCGGGGAAATTGAGTGATAATGCTATCTGCTGTATGGTTAGCGATGATGTAAGCAACAGTTTTTTAATTGTCCCCACAACAAAACTATCTATTATAGACTTGGGGCTCTCTCCAGAGGTCATGGCAACGTTATACAGATGTCGAGATGATACATGTAACTTCATAGCATAAAACTCTGCACTTCTCTCTTGAGTATGGTGCTCATTACACAGTTGATAGAAGCTATCAAGCAGGTTGTTACCAGTAGCCGAATTCACCTCGTTGTCGGTGTTAATATTATGCAAAAGTGCATTATATATAAGATAAATGTAGCTAACCAAAAGATATATAGCAATCTGTCTATTATGACGTAGGGCTCCTGATTGCCTTAACTGAATAATTTGAATGAAAGCCACGCCTAACATATCGCCCTTTTTTACCTTGCAGTTATCTGGCGTGCTGTGTTCAATCGCATTCCAGATTCGAGTGTTAAGAAAGGGGTATATCTCCGATATAAGGGCTATATCTATTGTGCAAATAGTACATTCAAAGTCATCACTATGTTCCAGAAACTGAATATGTACATTCTCAGCTAAGATAAAATGATTACCTTTTACAAAACGGTATTCTACACCATTCTTACCTACAATAGCCCAGCCTTTTGTGCATCGAGCAAT
>CAYIZU010000089.1:6546-8315 GCA_964367795.1 uncultured Rikenellaceae bacterium
AGCGATAACACAATTATCATCAATGTTTGTACTGTTTATCACTTGTACTTCATATCCAAAGTTTGTTGTCTCCATATTTACTATGCTTTATACTACACCGCAAAGATAGTCATTTTCTTATTTTACACATTAATATTCCGGATATAAACTGTTTTATTCGGCAAAATATATTGCAAAATGAGAAACTATGAATAACTTTGCAGGGGAATAAAAGTGTTGTTATAATATGTCGCAGATAGTTATAGAGCAAAAAGATTTTGCATCGGCAAGCATTCGTAAATTGATTATTAAATTTGGGCTACCCGGAGCTTTGGGTATGCTCTTGGCAGGGGTACAGACTATTATTGATGGTATGTTCATCGGGCGTTTCGTAGGTTCAGATGCATTGGCTGCGGTCAATATCGTTATGCCTACCTATTCGGCAATCATTGCCGTATGCGTGGTGGTTGGCGTTGGTGCTCTCACCGTAATGGGAATGAGCCAAGGTGCAGGCGATTTACCGAAGGCTAACAATGCACTTCGCACCTCGTTTATATTTTTACTACTTGCCACAGTCGTTGCGACACTGCTTTTTGCACCATTTGCTAAACCTATATCTATTGCGATGGGTGCCAATGACTCGATTGTGACGCTATGCACACAGTACCTACGTACCCTATCGCTATTCATGCCTGCCATTGCAGTTACCTTTATGGGCGACTATTACCTGCGCGCTGAGGGGAAACCCATTCACGGATTGGTGCTAATAGCTACAACTGTGGTCCTTAATATCGTGCTCGACTATATACTTATCGCCCAACTTAGGATGGGAGTATTTGGAGCAGCACTTGCAACAGGTTTGTCGTTTGTAGTAACAGCCATTGCAGCTCTCTACTTCATGCTAAAATCAAAATCGGGTATAACCCTGCGCGAGGGCAAGTTTAGTTGGCGTCTGCTTAGTCGAATGGCGTATAACGGCTCTTCGGAGGGCGTGTCGGAAATTTCGGCAGGTGTTACCCAACTCATATTCAATATCGCAATGATGAAGTACGTTGGGAGCTCTGGTGTAGCGGCATTTGCTACTGTGAACTACATATTAATAACATCTATACTAATATTTGTGGGAGTCTCAAATGGACTTGTACCCGTAATATCATACTGCTATGGAGCGCGTAATTTTAGGCGTATGATAGCTGTTGTACGCGCTAATATCGTTGTAAATTCGTTCATTGGCGTATTAGCTTTTGGAGTTCTTTACTTGGGTGCTCAAACTATTATATCACCATTCTTCAAGGCTGGGGATAATTCAGCTGTGACGATTGCCGTAGCAGGAGCGAAGATTGTAGCCTTTGCAGCACTCTTTAGTGGAGCAAATATCGCGATTTCAAGTTTATTCACTGCCATTGGTGATGCCAAACGCTCGGTTGTTGTATCTGCACTTCGGGGTGCGGTGCTCATTACGCTTGGAGTTTATACTCTACCTCTGCTGTTCAATCTTGATGGAGTGTGGCTCTCAATCCCATTTGCAGAGATAGTAACAGCGATAATAGCCTCTATGATTCTATACAAACGACTAAAGATAAAAAACATTAAAAAATTATAATATCTGTAATAATTCCCGTCATTGTAGTGATGGCTTTTTTCAGGTATAAAGCGCAAATACAACGAATAGTTTTCTTACAAATTTAGGGAAAATTATCCATATCATTCTCATGGTCTTTTGTCTAATTGGATTGGGCAATTCGCAAAACTCTGTTTTGTGAATTGCCCTAAACGAGCGATAGCGAGCG
>CAYIZU010000090.1:0-8305 GCA_964367795.1 uncultured Rikenellaceae bacterium
TCAGGTTGTAACTAATTGAATTACAGTTCTAATATAGTTTTGCGAATTCCCCTCAATTAAGGTAATAAAACTTTCTGGATATCAATATATTGCAAGGATATTACCAACTATTTTTGGCCACATTGCCAAATTTTGCCCTACATTTTTTTTAGTGCAAGTTTAATGATTTTTTCGATTTTTTCTCCAGGATTCTCCTGTACTATTACTTTCACAACCTTTTCGCTTTGAGAGCGGTTGAATCCGAGCATTTGTAGTGCGTTAATAGCCTCTAATGCTATCGACATATCGTATTTTACATTTTCTATAGTCTCAATACCGACATCTTCGCCCTCTACGATTGCAGCTATCTTATCGCGTAGTTCTACAATGACTTTTTCAGCTGTTTTTTGCCCCAATCCCTTAACTTTCTTTAATGTTGTACTATCTCCAACTGAAATGATATGTGCAAGCTCTACGGGAGAGAAGGTTGAGAGTATCATACGTGCCGTATTGCCCCCAACTCCCGATACATCTATTAATTTGCGAAATACTGATCTCTCCTGCTTAGTATAGAAACCAAAAATAACTGGTAGGTCGTCACGCATATTGTATTGATGAATATATATCTTTGCCTCTTTAGCATCACCTATTAGGGAGTAGGTTTGTAGTGATATGTTAATACAGTAACCTATCCCCATCACATCTATTATAACCTGTGTAGGGGATAGTTCTTCTATACTTCCTTTAAAATATTCGTACATAGCAATTTTTATTTAGAAAGTTCAGCTATCTGCTCTTCTAAAATCTTTATCTTTTGTTCTGCATCACGCTTTTTTGCCTCTTCAAGAGCCACGACATTCTGCGGAGCCGACGAAACAAATCTTTCGTTTGATAACTTCTTCATTACCGAGGCAAGGAACCCTTGCGCATACTCCAATTCAACTGTCAATTTAGCTATCTCCTCCTCTTTGTTGATATTATCGCCAAGTGGTACGTAAAATTCGGTTGTGCGCACAATAAACGATATGGCATTAGCCACTTTCTCTGTAGTAGCTTTTATCTCCGATACGTTGCCCATTTTTCTTATTATATCTGCCCCTAACATACTAACCTCTTCAGCAGATACATATAGTTCAACGCTCTCTTTATTTGCGATACCCTTATCTTTACGTATGGTTCTGATATTAGCAACCACCTCTTTAGCCTCTTCAACAGCCGATAAACATCTTAAGTCAACAGCCTCTGCTTGAGGTATAGACTCTAAAGATATACTCTCACCATCGTTACGCTCGTTTATTAGGTGCCATAACTCCTCTGTTATAAATGGCATGAAAGGGTGTAGCATCTTTAGTAGTTTATCAAAGAAACCAATTGTTTGATTATAAGTTTCTCCATCGATAGGCGAGCCATATTCAGGCTTAACCATCTCTAAGTACCAACCAGAGAACTCATCCCAGAATAGCTTGTATAGTGTCATAAATGTTTCAGAGAGGCGGAAATTATCCATATTAACCTCACACTCTTCAATACATTTGCTAAGCATAGAATTAAACCACTCTATAGCTAAACTACTACTTGATGGTTGCTCTATTGTATTATCAACATTCCAACTCTTTATAAGGCGGAAAGCATTAAATATCTTATTATTAAAATTCCTACCTTGTACGCATAACGCCTCATCATACATAACATCATTACCAGCTGTAGAGCATAGTAGCATTGCAATACGCACACTGTCAGCGCCATACATGGCTATCTGGTCTAATGGGTCGGGCGAATTGCCAAGTTGCTTACTCATCTTGCGTCTTTGAGCATCGCGAACTATACCTGTAAAATATACATTTTTGAATGGCACCTCTTTACGATACTCTATACCCGCCATTATCATACGAGCAACCCAGAAGAAAATTATCTCCGGTGCCGTTACAAGGTCGTTGGTAGGGTAGTAGTAGTTGATATCATTATTATCGGGGTTGCGTATTCCATCAAAAACAGATATAGGCCATAACCACGATGAGAACCACGTATCAAGCACATCATCATCTTGACGAAGCTCCTCCATTGTAAGGTTTTCATTACCACTCTTTATACGCGCCTTGACTAATGCCTCTTCAGCTGTTTCAGCAACCACATATCCCCCCTCTGGTAGGTAGTAGGCAGGTATCTGATGCCCCCACCATAGCTGACGAGATATACACCAATCTTTTATACCCTCCATCCAGTGGCGATATGTGTTTTTAAATTTAGGTGGGTAAAATTTGATATCATCATCCATGACAACGTTAAGAGCCTTTGGAGATAGTTCTTTCATATTTAAGAACCATTGCATCGATAATTTCGGCTCTATAACGGCGCGAGTACGCTCAGAAAGACCAACCTTATTGGTGTAATCCTCAACTTTTTCTAAAAGTCCAGCAGCCTCTATGTCTTCAATTATCTTATCTCGAAGGGCGAATCTATCATAACCTTCATAAATGCCAACTTTTTCGTTGATGGTACCGTTATCATTGAATATATCTATTGTTTCCAGATTATATTTCTCACCCAACATATAGTCGTTAACATCATGTGCAGGCGTTATCTTAAGTGCTCCTGTACCGAACTCAATATCTACATAATCATCAAGAATAACGGGAACCTCTCTATTGACAATAGGAACAATTACTCTTTTGCCTTTAAGGTGTGCGTAGCGTTCGTCGTTAGGATTCACACAAACTGCAGTATCTCCTAAAATAGTCTCTGGACGTGTTGTTGCCACAACAACATATTCATCAGAGTCTGCCACCATATAGCGAAGGTAGTATAACTTACTCTGTACCTCTTGATAAACAACCTCCTCATCGGAAAGGGCTGTTAAAGCAGATGGATCCCAGTTAACCATACGAACCCCTCTATATATCAATCCTTTCTCATGTAAATCGACAAATACTTTGATAACGCTCTCGCTCATATAGTCGTCCATAGTGAAGGCAGTACGCTCCCAGTCGCATGAGGCACCTAATTTCTTTAACTGTTCAAGTATTATACCTCCATGCTTATGTGTCCACTCCCAAGCATGCTCTAAGAATTGTTCACGTGATAGGGTACTCTTATCAATACCTTCACTTTGAAGTTTTGCAACAACTTTAGCCTCGGTAGCTATCGATGCATGATCGGTACCGGGTACCCAGCAGGCATTCTTGCCCATCATACGTGCTTTGCGTACCAATACATCTTGAATGGTATTGTTTAGCATGTGCCCCATATGCAGTACTCCCGTAACGTTTGGTGGTGGAATAACTATTGTAAAAGGTTCGCGATTATCCGGCTCGGAATGAAAAATATTATTGTCAAGCCAATACTTATACCATTTATCCTCTATTAAAGAGGGATCATACTTTGATGGAATTTCCATATTTTATATATCGTTTAATTGTTTACTTTCTTCACGCCAACCAACGCATCGCATATTTTATGCCTCACCCTTAGATGTAATATTTGGGATGTTGCGCACTTCTCCTTGCGAAAGATTTAGATTTATGGCTCCATGGTTTGCCTCATAAGCACGTAAATTGTCTTGCAGAGATAGAAGTAATCTTTTTGCATGTTCCGGTGTCATAATAATACGACTCTTTACTTTAGCTTTTTTTACCCCCGGCATCACACGAATAAAATCAAAAACAAACTCCGACGACGAATGGGCAATAATAGCACAATTAGAATAGAGTCCTTCTGCCATTTCCTCGCTGATATTAATATCCAATTTCTCCTCCATAGTAATTTATTTTTTTGCAAAAGTAGTAAAAAAATGGATATCTACCAAATTTCCGTCGAATCGCTTTGCTTCTAATGCAGTACGCAGTGCCGTCTTTGCGCCGGCGTTAGACGCGCGATTTTATTTTTTTTAAAAAAATGATAAAATAATTTGTTTTTTCAGAAAAAATCATTATCTTTGTAATGAATTAAGTATTAAACAATACATAAAATACATTGCGAGGGGGATCTTTCCCTTAGGATTTACGGGGCGTTAGTTTGTAGTTTTATGCGATTGAGAGAGTTATTTATATTTTTAGGGAATAAACCTAAATATTTTTGTTGAACTTTTAAAATTGTATTATTATGGGAATGTTAGTCACGTTATGCGTTGTCGGTTAAGCGCGTGTTTCGGCAACGCGAATAGTCTTTCGTAGGCTAATTAGTTGACCTATATTGTATTTCAGACGTTTCGTTAGTTATCTGATTATGATTCCATCGGGCGACTATGTTAAACATATCTGCGCACAAAACAAATTAATTAATTATTCATTTAATATTTGAATATTATGAAAAAATTAATACCAAACACGTAAATAGTTTGGTTGGATTTATATTCCTTATGTTGTTGTCAATATGTGCATCACATTATAATGTACTGGCAGGTACCAATTCCTCTACCGGAATTGAATCTATTAACCCTCCTGGGCTGACTGTAACAGTGCACGGAATACAGACGGCTCCAGATGTAATTATTGAATGTCGATCTAAGGACTATTTTGTTTCATCAAATAGATTGTTAGAATACTTAGTCATAGGTAGTAGTAATGTAAATATTGCGACAGTTGAAAGGCAGGGTACTCAATTTAAAGTTAATGGGATAAGTCCTGGTGAAGCCATCATATCGGTAATTGGAAAAACAGGGGATGGTGCAGTTGCCACTACTACTTTTAACGTGAGAGTGGAGGAAGAAAGTAATAACTAAATTAATAATGTGAAGGGGTACTATTTTAGTATTAATTATATTTTAATAGTACCCTTTATTTAAAAGTAAATATTATGAAAAGAGCAGTTTTTTTATACGTAGCATTAATGTTTTTGTTTGCAGGCGCCACTTATGGGCAATCAAATCAGACAATAAAGGAGAAACTAACATCAACAAAATGGTTAAGGTTAAACATCTATAATGATAAAGTTAGATATATGTATTTTACCGATAATAAGGTTATTGATTCTCTTCCCGGTACGAAAAATGTTTTAAGTGTAAAAGAGTATTACTTACTATCAGATAGTCTTATTCATTCAAAGATTGAGACGAAACAGGATTTTGATAAGTATAAGAAATATCAAGATGATAATGGTTTATTTATTGTAGAGTTTTATGTTGCCAAAGGTAGTTTTGGTGAGATGAATGATATTATAGATAACGGTAAGAAGATTGTGTTGGATGATAAGAAGTTATCTTTTATGCTGATTTTTACAGATGGTAGTAAGCCATTATACTCTTCTGTAAGACATTACACAGAAAAGGAGTTTAATATAATAAAAGATGAACTTTTGCAAAAAGCAAAAACCTTTAGAGGTACAGAAAGGTATAAGGAAACTTATTTCGATAATCTTGCAAGAAATACTGGAGCAGATATGAAAAAGCCCGAAGGTGATTTAAGTAAATATGAGAAGCAGCCTAAGAAAAAAGAGCGGAAGAGAAAAGAGAAAAAGAGATAAGATATTGTCATTATAAAAGTTAGGGGGAGCTATCCTCTCCCTAAAATACTTTTCGATTACTAATCACCATTTTGAATCTTGTACAAATATGTGATAGAAGTGCTGCAATCCATTATGTAAAAGCAAAAATCTTTAACCACCAAAGCTCATTACAAAAAAGCAGTTTACAGAACTATCCAAAATTAAAATCAGGGAGAAAATAGAACTCCCCTTATAGTTATGAAAGCAAATAGAATTATAAAATTAGTGTTGTTTTTCGCAATTTATTTTTTTACGCAGGAGGCGTATTCTCAGGCAGGCGCAACGAGGAACGAGCGACATAGTAAAATAATATACGAGGGTGTCGTTCTGGATAAAGCAACTAAATCGCCTCTTACAGGAGCTGTAATATACATAATGACATTAAATGGAAAGAGAGAGGTCTCAACTGTTGCAGCTCTAACGGATGGAAAGGGAAAGTTTTCTGTAGAAGTTGGAGCAAATGCCTCTCGTATAGAAATTTCATATATGGGATATAAGATAATTAGTTTTGCTGTAAAGCCCGACTCGAAAGAAAAAGTTAATTATCTGGGTAAGTTTGTCATGGAGATAGATGAGATGGAGGTTGATCAGGTGACAGTTAAAGGTCGTCGTCGTTTGTATGAAGAGCGCGGGGATACTATAAGAGTGTTCCCGTTGCAGATTCGTACAATGGATGGAGATCTTTTAATAGAGGCTATTAAGATGATACCGGGTTTTAGTGTTGATAAAAATAATAATGTTAAGGTGGGAGGTAAGACAATTTCACGAACTTATGTAAATAACAAATTGATATTTGGAAGGGATCATAAAAAGGCATTGCTGACCTTGGATGCAAAATCGGCACGATATATTGACGCCTATGATGAAGTTATTGAGCAAGATAAAGGTTTACCCAAAGAACGAGCCCGAAAGCGTAGGGTGCTTAATATTATAACAATGGATGCTTTATCTCAGTATATTAAAATTCAAGCAGAAGTAGAAGGCGGTGTTAATGGTAATACCGATAGTAACGGAGATTACGTAGGGCGATATAGCCTTAAAGGTGATATTGGTTACTATGACGAAACTACATTGTTTGAGCTGGAAGCACGCAGAGGTGATATAAATGATTTTGGAAGCTATTTGAACCCGTATAATAATATCAACGAATATAATAGGGTAACCACTATAATGGCTAATTTTCAGAAGCGTAACATTAAATTAAAAAGCGGCTATAACGGGGATTTAAATTTTCAGTATAAATACGATAAAAATTATAAAGAGAGTTCATCTGAAAGAGAATACAGCTATTTCAAGACAGACTATTTTGAGTCACAGTTTGTAGATGCAATGAATAGCAGTATGACTAATCGTTATGTTCACTCTGTAAGGGCTAATATGAATTTTCATAAAAGTTTTAAGCCGGCTTATTCTTTTGAAATTTATGGAACTAAAGATGGGGGTGATAGCAACTCTATAAATAGTTCAATCACGCACCGAGATAATGTTTTATTAAATTCAGTAAGCGAGTCAAATAGTCGTAGTTATGACAACTATAATGTAGTAGGTAATTTCCGAGTGAGTTCGCCTTCATTTAATAAATTAAGTTCTATTGATGGAAGTTTGGGCTTTGATTATAGTAAGAATAGTGAATTGGGTATTCGGGATTATGAGATTAGTAGTGATATCACCGATAGCAAGCTTATTATTGAGATGTCATCAAATAAGCCACGATTAAAACTTAACAGTTCGATAAGATATTCTCACAAAATAAACACAGCATTACTTAAATCGGTGGGATTATCTGTTGATGGTTCATATAATCGTTCCGAGGACTATACCTTAGCAATTGATAAGTATACAGGAGATGTGGATAATGCCCTTTCAAGAGATTATTTAGACGATAGTTATACTATCAACACCGGTCTATCGCTTAACTGGGATTTTAAAAAGTATGCTTTGAATACGAGTGTGAAAGCTAAAACTGTTTTAAATAATTATAATCAACAGCTACCAGATATTAATAATGTTAATAAAAACTACGTTGCAGTTTTACCTAACATAGAGTTTTCGAATAAAAATATGGATTTTAAGAACTACATGAGAATTAGTATTAATGGAGAAATGTCTCCTCCGTTGGTAACAAATCTTTCATCAACATTAGATATATCTAATCCGCTATTTTTATCTACTGGTAATCCGAATTTGAAACCGACGAAGAGTTATACTTTTGATTTTATGAGACATAAGAGCATATCTCGGAATACAAGTATCTCCATAATATCAACATTTAACTATTATAATGATCCTGTTCAGTCCACGCGTACTTATTATCGAGAAAACACCATACTTCCAAGCTACGATAATTATGAGGCAATTGCCGGAGCAACTTTATTATCACCGATTAATACTAATGGATATTTTCGTGTGCTCGAAAAATTTGCTATTCAACGGCTACTTCCATCAACACAGATGATGATTGACCTTGGATTAACGTATATTTATCAGAACCCCGAGCAGGGTATTGATGATAAAATAGTGCGTACCTCCGAACATAAAGGTACAGTGGAACTAAAAGTGGAGTGGAAACCCTCACATAAACTAAATCTTAGTATCAATAATTGGCTTGGGTATCGTTGGTATGAGAATAGCAGTAAACAGATTGATGAGGGTATCTCGGAGTATCTGGATGCTAAAATTCGATGGAATATATTTGACAAAACCTTTTTAGATGTCTCATATTTGTTGAATATGTATAATAGCAGCTTAACGAGTGATAAGAGTGAGACGCACATAATTAATGCTTCTATTAGTGTAAGGGTCTTGAAGGGTAAGGGAACAGTGTCGTTAAAGGCCTATGATGTTATAA
>CAYIZU010000091.1:0-7883 GCA_964367795.1 uncultured Rikenellaceae bacterium
TGCTGCTATTTATCGGACAATATTTTATTATAATATCTTTTAATTCAGATAGCCTGCTATCAATATTGGTATGGTTCTCACTAAAAATATTGATATTGTAATTTTCATATGGTGTGTTATTGACCAAAGATAGTATATATGGGAATACCCTTTCCTCTTCATACTCCATGTGTTTACGCACCT
This sequence comes from uncultured Rikenellaceae bacterium, assembly GCA_964367795.1. Classification (GTDB taxonomy): domain Bacteria; phylum Bacteroidota; class Bacteroidia; order Bacteroidales; family Rikenellaceae; genus JADFUS01. Next base: position 184 of record CAYIZU010000091.1, read on the forward strand.
CCAATGCATAGTCGTCGAAATAGCGTATTATTAAGATTCCCATATCCCTATCATTACTTCCAATGGCATCAATAAGCCTACGGCGTATTGTTGGAAGACGGAAGTCAAGATAATATGAATGTGAATTTTTCAGGTATCTAATCATCGTTTCTAATGAGATATTTACATCATCAGCAAGCTCTTCTTCATTGATTTGAGTATTTACAATAGCAAGAAAAGTGTCTGTATCTATATCATTTTTTACACATAGTTCATCAATAGTACTATTGGCAAACCCAAGTGATATACCAAAAATACTTAAAACAGACAACATAGTTGGATTGTTACAAACAAGGTCGCTCATCAAGTCGTCACCCTTATATTTTCCTATATAATACATAATTATTATTTTTTAAACACGCAATTAAATATCGAGGTGGCTAAACTCGATATTCAATTGCAAACAAATCAGAAATAGCTTAATGCTCAACTTTAAAAAAACATTTTTAACTTTTACACTGCAAAGATAAAGGTTTTTTTTCTCCCGCACAACAGCTATTTTTAGGTATTATTTATATTCGTAATACCTATTATTAGCTAACCGAACTTAATAAATATATCGCAATTATTGCCAAAACGATTCCTGCTCCGCGCATAAGAGTTATTTTCTCTTTAAAAGCAAAGAATCCAACTATTACTGATAGCAATACAATTCCCATATTAATTGTTGGATATGCTATTGTTGCTGGAATAGAGTCAAGAGCACGAAGTATGCTATACACATTTATTGTGTTAAAGACACCCATCACGGTACCCCATATAACGGTTTTATATGACAATGTATCTTTTCCACTTTCCCTCATCTTCCTGTATGATATATAGCTTGTTATCAAAGACGAAACATACATTACGAAGGTGTAAGCATTATTTTCATTAACATTATCCACATAACTATAATGTATCAACTTCATAAGTGTATCCGCACATCCGCATCCAATAAACACGATAAATGGAAGAGCTGCAATATACCACTTGCCTTTTGTGTTGACGATAAAACGGTTTGAATTACCTTGTTTTACTAATAGATATATAGCAATAATTATTAATGGAATAGCTACCCATCCACTAAGAGATAAATTTTCTCCTAAGAAAAAATATGATACTAAAGTTGGTAGAATCAGAGAAATTCTGGTCATTAATGTTGTCAACGATATCCCAAAATTGCGTGTTGAAATATCATATAGGTAAAAAGTCAAACAAAATATTATACCCATAAGTATCCCGCCATAGAACCAACCCTCATTTATCATGTAGCGAGGATATAGATATTCTAACGGCGTCATCATTAGCGAAGCCGTTGTTGCTACTACATAATTAACTACTATTGCCTGTGATGTATTGACACCAACGCGCTCAAATATTTTAAAAAAGATATTAAAGGATGCCGATGTAACTATTACCAATAATAGAAAAACCATATAACTACTCTTTTAATCGCTCCTTTAGAACCTTGCCTAATTCCTTATATTTATCATTACCCAAAAGAGCAAACATATTTCTTTTATACTCCTCAACACCCTCTTGATTAAAAGGATTAACATCTAACATATAGGCTGAAATAGCACAAGCATACTCAAAGAAATATAATAGCATACCAACACTCTCGGCATCCATTGCCTCAATAGTCAGTGTCATATTTGGCACACCTCCGTCGGTATGAGCGACAACTACCCCACTTTGAGCAATCTTATTTACCTCTTCCACTGTCAAGCCTGAGATATAGTTAAGACCATCAAGATCCTCCTTATCGCGCTTCACAGTTACATCATTGCGCGAACTACGTATATTGAGGAATGTTTCAAACATAACTCTCTCGCCATCTTGCATATATTGACCTAACGAATGAAGGTCGGTAGAATATATGGTTGATGAAGGATATAAACCTTTACCATCTTTACCCTCGCTCTCGCCATATAGTTGCTTCCACCACTCACAAAGAGCCCAGAATTTAGGTTCAAAAGTGGCTAAAAGCTCAACACTCTTACCCTTTTCATATAAAAGCGTACGTATAGCTGCATACTCAATAACACTATTTCCCTCCAACTCAAAATCCTCTTCCATTGCGCGCTCTATATCGTATGCACCACTCATTATAGCCTCTATATCAATACCCGCAACTGCCATAGGCAATAATCCAACAGGCGTTAAAACAGAAAACCTACCTCCAACGTCATCGGGTATGATAAATGTCTCATATCCTTCGTCGTTAGCAAGGGTACGAAGTGCTCCGCTTTTAGCGTCGGTTATTGCAACAATACGTTTTGCGGCTCCAACGCGCCCGTATTTCTCCTCCATGATACTGCGTATATACCTAAATGCCAAAGCCGGTTCAAGGGTTGTACCTGACTTAGAGATAACAATAACCCCAATCTCTTTATCCTCTAATAATTTTTTTAAATCGTAAGCGTAGTCTCCACTTATATTCTGTCCCGCAAAGATGATATGAGGAGTATCGCTATCTATTAGGTGCGCGAATGAGTTTTGCATAATATCTATCACTGCACGCGAACCAATGTATGAACCTCCAATACCTATTACCACCACCACATCGCACTGAGCAGTAAGCTCCTCAGCACATCTATTAATCTCTCTCATCTGCTCAATAGTCATCGCCGAAGGAAGGTTCTTCCAACCTAACATCTCACTACCCTTACCGTTGCGATTAATAACTGTTTCGTAGGCTTTTAGAGCTCTCGAAATGTAACTATTAACATCCCCTTGACTTACAAGACCTAACACATTACGATAATTTAACTCAACTTTACACTTCATAGTTTATATTATTAGAATTGAACTTATTTTAGCTTTATTGCAACATTTCTCATAGCCTCAGATACCGGCATTCTTTCATATAATATGTTATATACCGCCTCAACGATAGGCAGTTTAATATCCAATTTTTGTGTGATACGGAATATGCAAAGAGCGGCATAATACCCCTCTGCAACCATATCATTAAGCTCAATACGAGCAGCTTTTATGCTGTAACCCTGACCTATCAGCATGCCAAAGGTACGGTTACGACTAAATTGTGAATAAGATGTGACAAGTAAATCTCCAAGATATGCCGAACATGTTGAGTCGCGCTCAAACGGATAGGTCTTTGACAAGAAACGTTTTATCTCTCTATAACCATTTGATATAAGCACAGCGATAAAATTATCACCGTACATCAATCCTTTAGATATACCAACTGCCATAGCATAAATATTCTTCATAACAGCAGAATACTCTGCTCCATATATATCTGTTGATGCACTTGAATAGACATACGAACAGTTGAAACGCGTAGCAATCGTTTCAGCTCTTTTAATATCTTTACATATCACATTGATATATGTAAGTCGTTCTAAGGCTATCTCTTCGGCGTGACATGGTCCCGTTAATACCCCAAGATTATCGTAAGGAACGCCATGTTCTTGATTAAAATACTCCGTTATTGTTACGTAATCTCCACTACTATTGGTAACAATGCCCTTAATAGACGATATAACAATCTTACCTTCAAGAGATTCTGTTAACGGGGCAATAGTATCAATAAGATAGGTTGATGGTACGGCAAAAATAATTATATCTGAATTTTTTACAGCACTGTTGATATTATCGTGCAAGATAATTTTTTTGTCTTTGGGGAAATGAACATCAGATAGATACTTATTATTTACCCTCTTACTCTTCAGCGAAGTACGAACCTCCTCGTTTTTTACGTACCAGCCTATTTCATCACCATTTTCAAGTAATATCTTAGCTATAGCAGTCCCCCAACTACCATAGCCAATAACACAATATTTAGATTTTTTACTGAAAATACTCATATAAAAAATTTTTAAATTAAAAAGGCACGAAACGAGAAGAGTAACTCTTATGCGTTTCGCGCCCTATTGTCACATTAAAACAGCTCAATGAGCCATCTCTATAGTGCGAACTCTTGTACTATTTCCATACCTTTTAAGAACGCAGCCTCATTGTCTGGCAATGTTTTGTGTAATCTTTCTGGAAGACTCTTTGCAAGACCTAACTTCACATTTTCAGTTGTTACCATTGGCTTTATCTTTAGCAGTGCGCCCAATACCATCATATTGAAATAACGCATTTTACCCTCTTTAGCAGCAACTTCCGATGCATTAACAGAGTAGATACGTATATCTTTACGTGTCGGAGGTGCAGTTATTCCATTTGGGTCGAAAATTAAAACACCACCCGGCTTCACCGCAGCTTCAAATTTATCTAGCGACTGTTGATTTAAGATAACAACAGTGTCGTACTCTTGCACAATAGGCGAACTGATTGGGCTATCACTAATGATAACTGTTACATTTGCTGTACCACCACGCATCTCTGGACCATACGAAGGCATCCACGTTACATGCATATCTTGCACGATTCCTGAATAGGCAAGGATTTTTCCCATTGATAGAACTCCTTGACCACCAAAACCTGCAATAATTATCTCTTCTTTCATAATATATTGATATTATTTAATTAAAAAACATTTAGATTACAGGCAGTTACCTTCATCTTTAATATCTCCAAGTGGCGAGAATGCAAATACATTTTCAACCATCCATGTGTTTGACTGAACAGGTGATAACTTCCAACCAGAAGAACAAGTTCCAACAACCTCTACTAACGATAAGCCTTTTCCTTCCATTGAGTTGGTGAATGCTTTTTTAAGAGCTGCTTTTGTCTTCTTAATATTGGCAAGTGTGTGAACGCTTTGACGTGTTACATAGTGAACACCTTCAAGCTGCGCAACCATATTACCCATCTTCACAGGGTATCCATGAAGTTTAACATCACGTCCATATGGTGATGTAGAGGTTTTTGAACCAACTAATGTTGTTGGAGCCATCTGCCCTCCTGTCATACCATAAATACCATTATTTATATAAATAACAACGATATTCTCACCTCTGTTACAAACCTGAATAAACTCACAAGTACCTATCGCAGCTAAGTCACCATCTCCCTGATATGTGAAAACCATCTTCTCTGGAGAGAGACGCTTAACGGCAGTTGCAACCGCTGGAGCACGTCCGTGCGCTGCCTCTATCCAATCAATATCAATATAGTCGTATGCTAAAACTGAACATCCAACTGGAGAAACACCTACTGTTTTATCCTCAAGCCCAAGCTCATCAATGACCTCTGCGACTAACTTGTGCACTGTACCATGTGTACAGCCCGGACAGTAGTGCATAGTCTTCTCTGTAATTAAGCGAGGCTTTTTATATACTATATTTTCTGGAGCAATCGTTGCTCTTTTATCATTATTTTCCATTACTCCCAATCACTATTTAATTAATAACTCTTTGACAGCCTCAAGAACCTCACTTGGCGAGTGAATAACACCACCACATCTTCCGAAGTGAAGAACCGGAACATTAGACTCTCCATAAAGAGAAATCTTTATATCCTCAACCATCTGACCCGCACTTAACTCTACAGATAAGATACCCTTAACCTGCTTTGAGAGTTTACGCAATGGCTCTGTTGGGAATGGGAATAGTGTTATAGGACGTAACATACCTAACTTGATACCCTCCTCACGCGCAAGCTCAACAGCTTTCTCACTAATACGAGCAGATGAACCGTATGCAACGATTAAATACTCTGCATCTTCAGTCTGGTACTCTTGGTAACGCACTTCATTATTCTCAATAGCCTTATATTTAGCCTGTAGTTTGTGGTTGAACTTCTCTTGGCTTGGAGCCTCAAGATCTAACGACGTAACAACATTCATAGGGCGATTTTTCTTACCTGTAACAGCCCATGAACCACACTGCTCAACAATTTCAGCATCCGTACGACGTGGTTTTTGCTCATTAAGAACAACTTTTTCCATCATCTGACCAATAATACCATCAGATAATATCATCACAGGTGTTAGGTATTTAAAAGCTAATTCAAAACCTAATTCCACGTGATCGTTCATCTCCTGAACAGAGTTAGGCGCAAGAACAACCAATTTATAGTCTCCATGACCACCGCCTTTTACTGCTTGGAAATAATCTGACTGCGCTGGCTGGATAGTACCTAAACCGGGACCTCCCCTAACAACATTTAGTAATACGCACGGAAGCTCTGCACCGGCGATATAAGATAAACCTTCAGCTTTCAAGCTCATACCCGGGCTCGAAGATGAAGTCATAACCATTTTACCTGCTGCAGCTCCTCCATAAATCATGTTTATCGCAGCAACTTCACTCTCTGCTTGAAGAACAACCATTCCTGTTGTCTCCCATGGCTTAAGCTCCATAAGAGTCTCAATAACCTCCGATTGTGGTGTGATAGGATAACCAAAATAGCCATCGCAACCGCAACGTACCGCTGCATGTGCAATAACCTCGTTACCTTTCATCAATTTTACCTCTTTCATAAAATACTCGTTTGTTTTAGCTGATTATTACTCTGACTTCTCTTTGTAAACTGTGATACAACTATCTGGACAGATCATACCACACGTTGCACATCCAATGCAACCTTTCTCCGTGTCGTTTAGCTCTGCAAAGTTATAACCCTTAGCGTTTACTAAATGACTCAAAGCAATAACATTTACCGGACACACAGAGACACAAACGGCACAACCTTTGCACTTCTCTATATCTACAACGATACTACCTTTAATTTTAGCCATTTTTATTTGAATTATTAAATACTTAGCACCCCTATCAGGTGCATTATTTTCGACTGCAAATATAGTAAAAAAAAATGAATGGTATAACTTTTTAAATATATTTTTACAGTTAAATAATTTTAAAAATAGTAATACCTTTACTTTTAACTGTTTAGAGGATTATTTTCACTTATCACAACAATGATATAATAATACATACATTTATTTCGTTAAATATACAACAAACCCACTTGTATATTATTGTTTATGAGGAAAATTTTATTGACTATTATCCTTATCTTCTTTGGACTTTATGAAGCGGATGCTCAAAAGAATATTACAATTTCTGCCGTAGTGAAGGATGAGAACGGAGCTATTTTAGATGATGTTTTTGCTTGTATTATAAACTCCAAAGAAGAGAAATATATTGGAGGTAAATTTTTCCCAAATGGGGATATAAAATTGAACTTCACGATGCTTAAAGAGGGTAATTATGAATTATTTATATCTGCATACGGGTATTTAAACAAACACATTAACATTACGAAAAATGAGGAGATAAATCCTGTTGTTATTTTACAACCCATTCCTGATAATAGGATGAGTCCAGAACTAAGAAATATTAAATTAGAGTATCGGGCTGTGAATGGCAAAGAGATTATAACTATTCCATCTTTACTGGCGGATAGCTGCAAAAGGATATTTGATATATTCTTGGCGATACCTGGCGGAGTAGTATACAGCTCTACACACACACTATCTATCAAATCAGAAGCCTATTTCATAAAATATGGTGCCCATATAGACCATAACAAGGTCATAGGAATTGGCTTACCTTTTATTAATGGAAATCCTCATTGGAGCGGACTAAAACCCATAAAACCAAGCGATATTGATGAAATAATTTTTGATAGAGAGCCAAATGAAAGATTCTATGAACTTTTCCGCACTCATATTAATATTCGATTGAAAAATCGTTTAAGAAATCAATTCGGGTTAGAATTTGATAGTAATATAGAGTATAAGGATAAGTTGTCGCAAAGTT
>CAYIZU010000091.1:7944-8170 GCA_964367795.1 uncultured Rikenellaceae bacterium
GAACATAGTAAAAGATAATACCACGGAGCGTATAATACATAATGAAGGAGGTGATATAAAGCAGAATATTGCATCATATGTTAGTGATAACAATAGGAGTCACACTCTGGGTTTCATTTCAAAATATTACATAGCAAAAAATAAACATATTGATTTGCAGTACTATGCCACAATAGGTAATGAAGAGGGGGATGCTGGCAGTAGCTTTAGCTCTAATGAGGGTGAA
>CAYIZU010000092.1:0-8163 GCA_964367795.1 uncultured Rikenellaceae bacterium
ACTCTCATATGATGCGCGAAGTTATTGCTGAGGTGTTAGGTATATCAGTGGATGATATATCTATTAAGGCAACAACAAAGGAGGGGCTTGGTTTTGTGGGTATGCAAGAGGGCATTGAGGCATCTGCTACAGTTTTACTATTTAAAGAGTAGTATGATGAACGAGTCAATAGATATTAAAAACTACAACTATGCTCTCCCCGACGAGAAAATTGCAAAATATCCCCTAAAAGATAGGAGCGAATCTAAGTTACTTGTCTATAACGATGGAGTAATTGAGGATGCCTCTTTTAAATCTCTTCCCGATTATATTCCAACGCGCGGTATGGTACTTTTCAATAACACTAAGGTCATACGCGCGCGACTAATTTTTTTTAAAGAAACAGGGGCTCGGATAGAGATATTTTGTTTAGAACCATCGTCGCCTGCAAGCTACGAAAGGGCTCTTGCGGCACGTGATAGGTGTATGTGGCGTTGCATGATAGGTAATGCCAAAAAGTGGAAAGAGGGTGTTCTTAAGACATTATTTGTTTATGATGGTATTGAATACGAGATATCTGCTATGCGTTTAGGCGAGCAATATGGCAATGATGTTGTTGAGTTTTCGTGGAGTGGAGGAGATATCTCCTTTGGTGAACTCTTAGAGCTTCTTGGAAAGATACCTATACCACCATATCTTAATAGAGAGAGTGAGGAGGGGGATAATGAACGTTATCAAACAGTCTATTCGCGCTATGAGGGTTCTGTTGCTGCACCAACGGCAGGCCTACATTTTACAGATGAGGTACTTAAAAGTATAGACGATAAAGGTATAGTACGAGGAGAGGTTACGCTTCATGTTGGAGCTGGTACATTCCTGCCGGTTAAGTGCGATGACGCTCGCGACCATAATATGCATATCGAACATTTTTCGATTAATTTATCGACGTTGCGTAATATATATAGTAATTATGGTAATATTACTGCCGTTGGAACCACAACTGTGCGCACGTTGGAATCTTTAACAGCATTAGCACAGAGGGTCATATTATTTGGCGATTTGCAAGAAGATAAAGCTGTTGGGCAGTGGGAGGCTTATACCGTTAACAGAAAAGGTGATGAGTTATTAGAAGCCCTTATTAACTATATGGAGCAGACAGATATGGAGGTGATTAATGGACAGACAGCTATAATGATAACGCCATACTATAAATTAAAGATAGTTAATAATCTAATAACCAATTTTCACCAGCCGCAGAGTACTTTACTGCTTCTTTTATCTGCATTCGTTGGTAATGATTGGAAGCGTATTTATAATCATGCCTTGCATAACGACTATCGTTTTTTGAGTTACGGTGATAGTTCATTAATATTAGGTTGCAATGAGTAGGATAGAAGATTTTTTACCTACCACGGTAAAGGAGGCGGAGCGACGTGGGTGGAGTGAATTAGATGTTATTCTCTTCACGGGTGATGCCTACGTAGACCACCCCTCTTTTGGTGCGGCTGTTATAGGTCGGCTTTTGGAGCGCGAAGGGTATAAGGTTGCAATAGTGTCGCAACCATCGTGGCGAGATGATTTACGCGATTTTCGTAAGTTTGGAACCCCACGGCTTTTTTTCGGCGTAACAGCAGGAGCCATGGACTCTATGGTTAATCATTATACAGCAGCAAAGCGTTTGCGCAGTGATGATGCATATACAGCAGGTGGTAAGGCTGGCATGCGTCCTGATTATGCTGTGACGGTGTATAGTAAGATATTAAAAAAAATATTTCCCAATACCCCGGTAGTTATAGGGGGTATTGAGGCATCACTTCGCAGGCTCACGCACTATGATTATTGGCAAGATAGATTGCTTCCATCTGTGCTTATAGATAGCAAAGCAGATATATTATCATATGGTATGGGTGATAAATCTATTATTGATATTGCAAAGAGTATGAATAATGGGTTTAACATTAACTTACTCAGAAAACTACCACAGGTTGCTTTTGTTGCAGATGGTAAATATGTCTCACGCCTTGAAAGTAGCATAACCCTCAATTCTTATGAGAAATGTTTAGAGAATAAAGTTGCCTATGGAGAAAATTTTCGAGTTTTTGAGGAGGAGTCGAATCGGCTAATCGCTAAGACAATTGTTGAGCCTATTGGTGATGAATTTATTGTTGTTAACCCTCCCTATCCGCCTATGAGTAGTGAGGAGATAGATAAAAGTTTCTCTTTGCCATATACTCGCTATCCACATCCCAAATATGAGAAGAGGGGTGCGATACCAGCCTATGAGATGATAAAATACTCGGTAAATATGCATAGGGGCTGCTTTGGAGGATGTAGCTTTTGTACAATATCTGCTCATCAAGGTAAATTTATTGTTTCTCGCAGTGAGAAGTCAATCATTGAGGAGATAGAGGTCATTAAACGAGATGCCAATTTTAGAGGAAATCTATCAGATATAGGAGGTCCTTCTGCTAATATGTATGGCATGAAGGGGCGCGATTTATCTATTTGTAACGTGTGTGTTAAGCCATCATGCATATATCCTTCAGTGTGTAAGAATCTAAATAATAGCCATAAACCACTCATCAGTCTATATCGCAAGATACGCAACCTTAAAGGCATACGTCATGCATATATAGGAAGTGGTATAAGGTATGATATGATTGACAAAGTGAACCGTGAGGAGTATCTGTCAGACGTCATAAAATACCACACATCAGGTAGATTAAAAGTTGCACCAGAGCACACCGAGAATAGGGTTTTAAAGGCACTAAGAAAGCCATCGTTTGAACTTTTTAGAGAACTAAACAGTGATTTTAATCGTATATGTAAGAGAAATAATCTTAATTATCAGTTAATACCATACTTCATCTCGTCGCATCCTGCCTGCCATGTTGAGGATATGGAAAAGTTATCGAAGGCTATGCAGGGGCTTCATTTTCAGTTAGAGCAGGTGCAAGATTTTACCCCAACGCCTATGACGCTATCTACCACAATCTTTTACACTGGTATTAATCCCTATAATGGTGAAAAAGTATTTGTTGAGCGCGATGGTGAGAGAAAAAAGTATCAAAGAAGTTTCTTTTTTAATAAAAATAGTACTACCTTTGCCTATTCATTAAATAATAAAGGTCGAAATAATAGAAATGGCAAAAAAATACGCAGATAAAAACGATAATCGTTCGAATGATTTAATTATGTTCCTTAGTGAAGAACGCGGATTAAAACCTCCACAGGCAATAGAGCTTGAAGAGGCTATAATCGGTGCTATAATGATTGAGAGGGATGCAATACACGACGTTACGGATCTGCTAAAGCCGGAATCTTTCTATAAAGAGAGTCATAGATTGATATTTGAGTCGATAATGGAGCTTCATGCTCGTATGGACCCTATCGACCTCTATACTGTTGGTAATCGCTTGGCAGCAAAAAAGCAGTTAGAAGATATTGGGGGAGCGTTATACCTCGCAGAGTTAACGGAAAAGGTGGGTAGTGCGTCGCATTTGATATCGCACTCTAAGATAGTGGCACAGAAGTATATGCAGCGCGAGCTTATAAGTGCGGCTACCGAGATACAACGTAACTCTTTCGATGATACAAAAGATATTGACGACCTAATTGATGCCGCAGAGAGTGAAATATTTAAAGTGGCAGAGGGGCATATAAAGAAAGATGTTCGTAAATCATATGATATAGTAGCAGAGGCTTTGAAGAATATCGAGGCCGCAGCAAAAAATACCGATGGGCTTAGTGGGGTTCCAACTGGTTTTACTGAATTGGATGAGGTGACTTCAGGATGGCAGCCATCCGATTTAATAATAATTGCAGCGAGGCCAGCAATGGGTAAGACGGCATTTGTATTATCCATGGCACGTAATGCTTGTATCGATTTTAAAATGCCAATAGCTGTTTTTTCTCTTGAGATGCAAGATGTGCAGCTTATTACTCGATTAATAGTTGGGGAGTCGCATATCAATGGTACAAAAATAAAGACAGGGCAATTATCGGCTATGGAGTGGAAGCATCTACAAGATTCAATTGTGCAGCTATCGGAAGCACCTTTATATATAGATGACACCCCAGCCCTATCAATATTTGAGTTTCGTTCAAAAGCACGTAGGCTTAAGATTCAGTATGACATAAAGATGATAGTCATTGATTATCTTCAGCTTATGACAGGTCCAACCGATTCACGAGGAAACCGTGAGCAGGAGGTTGCTGCTATATCGCGTTCATTGAAGGCTATTGCAAAAGAACTTAATGTGCCCATAATAGCACTATCGCAGCTTAGTCGTAATGTTGAACAACGCGGAGGAAATAAAAGACCTCAGCTCTCTGACCTGCGAGAATCGGGTGCTATTGAGCAGGATGCCGACATGGTAGCATTTATTCACCGTCCTGAGTATTATGGAATTACGCACGATGAGGATTCGATAGAGTATCCAGAGGGTACGGCGGAGATAATTATAGCTAAGCACCGTAATGGCTCGCTTAAGGATGTGAGACTACGATTTGTGCCGGAGCGTATGAGATTTGAAAATTTTAGTGATATTCCGCAAGCCTCGGCAGTGGGTAACAGTCACCTCTATGGTGCAACTTCTGTTGTTACTCCTATGGAGGGAGGGACTGCCGTGATGGATAGCGTAACTGATTTCGAGATGGAGGATGCTCCATTTTAGCATAGTATTTAATTAAAAATAGTGATATATGGAGTTTAGATTAATTGGTGTACCAGTTTTTGAAGGATGCAATATAAGAGGTGTGGAAAAAGCCCCTAAAGTTTTGCGTGAGAGTGGAGTTTTTGATATATTAAAGTCGAAATTTACAGTTATCGACGAAGGGGATATAGAGTTACTCCCATCCTTAGAGGAGGATATGTTAAAGGTTAATGGAGATATCAAATATGCTGACATACTCCTTGATATGGGGAAAAAGCTTTGTAGTAAGGTTCAAAATGCTATTAATGAAGGGGTTTTCCCTATAACAGTAGGAGGTGATCACTCGGTAGGGGTAGGCTCGTTAGCCGGTTCATCTATAGCTAATAATCACAATATCGGAGTGGTATGGATTGATGCGCATGCTGATATGAATACAGATAAAACCTCTCCATCAAAGAACTATCATGGTATGCCACTTGCATCGTCGCTATATGTAGGGGATGAGAAATTTCGCGCAATAGGTATTGATAAACCAAAAGTGAAGGCTGCAAATACTTTCCTTTTAGCTGCTCGTTCTATTGACGAAGGAGAGATAAAGTTACGCGACGAAATAGGCGTTAACCACTATACAATGGATAGCATACATGAAAAGGGTATGACTTACATTGCAAATGAAATTGTTACAAAGCTAAGAGATGCTGGTATTGATAAACTACATGTTAGCTTTGACTTAGATTCACTTTCGACAAATGAAACAACTGCTTTTAATTGCCCTGTGGATAATGGATTAACACTTGTAGAGTTAAAGGAGTTTCTTGCCAATATATTTGCGTCTGGTATAGTGTGCTCTTTAGATATAACAGAATACAATCCGGATAATGATAGTGATGGTAGTGGAGTTAATGCCATAAAAGAGCTGGTTAAGACAATCACAGAGTCTATTTCTTAGAATGAGATTCTTATTGTTAGTTATACTTTCATTCGCTTTTACTTTTAATCTCTATTCACAAAGTGAGAGCTATACTCTTAGGGGTAAGGTTGTGGATAAAGATACCGGTAAGCCACTTGTCGGAGTCACTGTAATATGTAATGAAATAGATGGGAAGGGGGCTATTAGTGATGCTAATGGTCTCTTTGGCATGTTACTGCCAAATGGAAAGTATAGGCTGACTCTATCATATGTTGGATATGGTGATGTTGAAAAAAATGTTACCGTAAATAAGAATAGAAGGGTTGAGTGGAACATGAAGCGTAAGGAGTTAGATATAGCGGATGTTATTATTGACTCAAACCCTGCAGCAGATAAAATTGCAAGTACGCAGATAGGAGCTGAAAAGATAGCTATAAATACTATGTCGAAGCTACCTGCACTTCTCGGAGAGAGAGATATAATACGAACGCTAACACTTCTCCCGGGAGTTAAGCAGGAGAGTGATGGTAGCAGTGGGTTTGAGGTGCGAGGAGGTAATCCTTCGCAAAATATGATACAACTCAATGATGCCCCTATATATAATTCGGGACATGTTATGGGTATATTCTCCATCTTTAATGATGATATATTGCAAGATGCAACACTTTATAAAGGGTTGATACCTGCTGAATTTGGAGGAGGCACAGCCTCTGTATTGGATATAACAACTAAGAGAGGACAGAATAAGGGGCACTCTTTTGGGGTTGATATAGGTCTATTATTTTCGAAGGCATATGCTGAAGGGGCTATTGTTGAGGATAAATTATCTTTCATAGCAGCCGGCAGACGCTCTTATTTCGATATGTTTTTCAAGTTGACAGATGAATATTCGAGTAATGTTGTTAATTTCTATGATATAAATGGTGTTATTAACTACAATGCCAATAAGAATAATGTTTTCACTTTATCGCTATTTAATGGTAGGGATAATTTAGGGCTTGAAGATGTTATGAGCATGGGATGGGGTAACAGTGCAGCAACGCTAAGATGGTTTCACTCTTACAGTGATAGACTAAAATCAACCACTTCTGCTGTATGGTCTCAATTTGACACAAACAATAAGGCAGATTTAGGTTTTATGGATATGGAATTTAAAGGACATATCAATAACCAATCAGTTAAGCATAATTTTATATACACATCTAAAGATGAGAATTATGTTTTAAAGAGCGGAGTACAAGCAACATATATCGATTTAACATCTACCGACTATATACGCGATGGTATAAATTATTTAGAACGAAGATATGGATTAGAGAGTAGTGCGTGGCTAAGTGGGGAGTTAAAAATAGGAGATATGTTAACTATATTAGCAGGTATTAGAGCAAATCTCTTCACTTCACTTGGTGGCTCTCCATATTATACATTAACAGAGGATGGGGATATTGAAACCACTACCTATTATGATAAGTACGAGGTGGTAAATAATCATTTTAACTGGGAACCACGATTTAGTTTTAATTATCTATTATCTTCGGAGTTAAGTATTAAAGGAGGATACAGTCGTACAGTGCAAAATATCCATGCGATGCGTAGTGTTACGTCCTCTTCACCTTTCGATAGGTATATTATTAGCAGTAATATTATTAAACCACAGGTGGCTAATCAGGTCTCTATTGGTACTGTTATTCAATCTTACGATGATAAATATGAGTTAACAATTGAGGGGTATTATAAAGAGATGGATAACGTGTATGATTATCGCGAGGGTAAGGACTTTAATGCAGCCGTTGAGGTAGAGAGTATAATCTCTGGCGGCGAGGGTAGAAGTTATGGATTAGAGGTTATGGCACAGAAGAAGATAGGTAGAATTACAGGCTGGATAGGTTATACTCTTTCGTGGACAATGAATAGAATAGAGGGTATTAGTGGAGGAGAATGGTATACCGCCAGTAACGACCGAAGACATGATATATCAATTGTTGCAATGTATGATTTATCTCCTAAGTGGAGCCTATCTGCAACATGGGTGTATAATACAGGACAGGCATTAACTGCCCCAAGTGCAAAATATGAGATAGGAGGTGAAACATACTTCTATTATGCCGAACGCAATGGCTACAGAGCACCAGCAAATCATCGATTGGATGTTGGATTAACAAATAGTAAAGATAAAGGTAAATATATTAGAGAATGGCGTTTTGGGATTTATAATCTATATAATAGATATAATCCATATATGATTATGTTTAATACCGACGATGCAAATCCAACGGGCATAGTAGCAAAACAATACTCTCTATTTGGGATACTACCATCAATTTCATATAGTATAAGATTTTAATTTGTATGAGGTATATATTAATTACAGTAATACTACTCTGTTTAGGGTGTGACAAGATTATAGATATAGACTATCGTAGCGTCGAGAGTAAAGTTGTTATATCCGGGGAATTAACCGAAGAGATATCTGATTATGATGGAACAAGGCGGTATTTTAGAGCTTGTAATGTTGTCATCACTCGAACACAAGATATGGACGACACAACTGCGGTAGAGTATGTTAAGGGTGCAAAAGGGCGACTATTAACTGAAGATAATGAAATTTGCCTGGAATTA
>CAYIZU010000093.1:0-8102 GCA_964367795.1 uncultured Rikenellaceae bacterium
CACAAAGATAACGGATAATTTATAATTTTTACCAACTATTTTTGGCCACATTACTGTTTTAAGCTAAAGCAATTTAGGAAAAAGCGGACATCCTACTAGCTATCTAAAAATCAGATATTAAGTCTCTCTCCACTGGAAATTTTCATTGAGCCATTAAAGAGACAGCCATTTGTTTGTCGCTGAAAAAAAAGTGAACACCTACCTCTTAAGCGGTGTTCGATATCGCTCGTCACGGGAGATTTACAAAACAAAATCCCACGAATGACCCTTTCGATTTTGAGCTGATGACGAGAATTGAACTCGTGACCCCTTCCTTACCAAGGAAGTACTCTACCCCTGAGCTACATCAGCTTTTGACAGTGCAAATATAGTAAACTTTTTCTAATTTACAAAAGACTATTCACGAATAGTCCCCATTTGCGATTCATATCTTTTCCTATCATGCTCGTTAAGATATATTTTACGTAATCTAATAGAGCGAGGTGTTACTTCAACATACTCATCGGCTTGTATGTATTCTAAAGCCTCTTCTAACGAGAAAATCACAGGAGGCGCAATCGCTGTTTTATCATCACTACCGCTTGCGCGCATATTTGTTAATTTTTTAGATTTTGTTAGGTTAATAACCATATCTTCGCTACGTGTGTTCTCTCCAACAACTTGCCCCGTGTATATCTCGTCATTAGGGCTAATGAAAAATGTACCTCTATCTTGCAGCTTATTTATCGAATAGGCATAAGCAACACCACTCTCCATGGCGATAAGAGAACCATTAATACGTATTTCAATATCCCCTTTATAGGGCTCATACCCCTTAAGCCTATGTGACATTATTGCCTCTCCAGCCGTTGCTGTTAATAAATTACTTCTTAAGCCAATTATGCCGCGTGATGGAATATCAAACACCAAACGTGTACGCTCGTCAATAGTTGTCATATTAGAAAGTGTACCTTTACGCTTTGTTGTCATCTCAATAGCCCTACCAGCATACTCCTCCGGTAAATCTATTGTTAATTCCTCTACAGGTTCGCATTTAACACCGTTTACTTCCTTAATAAGGACCTGTGGCTGTCCAACCTGAAGCTCATAGCCTTCGCGACGCATTGTTTCAATAAGTACGGACAGATGAAGTACCCCACGACCATACACAATGAATCTATCTGAAGTATGACCTTGCTTAACGCGTAATGCTAAGTTTTTCTCCAATTCACGTTCTAAACGCTCTTTTATATGTCGCGATGTCACGAACTTCCCCTCTCTTCCAAAAAAAGGAGAGTCGTTAATAGTGAATAACATACTCATAGTAGGTTCATCAATATCTATTGGTTGTAATGGCTCTGGATTTTCAAAATCACAAATTGTATCGCCAATATCGAAGCCTTCAACCCCCACAACAGCACATATCTCACCACATACTACCTCCTCAACTTTATTCTTGCCGAGACCCTCAAATAGCATTAGCTCCTTAATTCTACTCTTTACCATCGTTTCACCATCCCGCTTAGCAAGAGTAACTGGCATATTGCTCTTAAGCGTTCCACGTGTTAATTTGCCAATAGCAATACGACCCACATATGGAGAGTGTTCAAGTGATGTAATTAATAATTGTGGTGTACCATCCACTACCTCAGGTTCCGGTATCTCCTCAATTATGGTCTCTAATAGAGGTACGATGTCATTTGTAGGTGTTTTCCAATCCAGAGACATCCATCCCTGCTTGGCACTACCATACACTGTTTTAAAATCTAACTGCTCTTCCGTTGCATTAAGTTGAAACATCAAATCAAATACCTCTTCATGAACTTCATCAGGACGACAATTTTGCTTATCAACTTTATTAACTACAACAATAGGTTTTTTACCCATTGATAAAGCTTTTTGTAGCACAAAACGAGTTTGAGGCATTGTCCCTTCAAAAGCATCCACGAGCAACAGAACACCATCCGACATATTCAATACGCGCTCAACCTCTCCACCAAAATCGGAGTGACCCGGCGTATCAATGATATTTATTTTATAATCCTTATATTGTACCGACACGTTTTTAGCCAGTATCGTGATACCTCTCTCTCGTTCAAGGTCGTTATTGTCAAGAATTAACTCCCCCTTACTCTCTTTCGACAGCATAACACCCTGCTGTATCATTTTATCTACCAATGTTGTCTTTCCATGGTCGACATGCGCTATAATAGCGATATTTCTTAGTTTATACATATTATTGTAATGGTTTCACAAAAAAGGAGGCAATGTCAGCCTCCCTAATTCTCTACTTCTAACCTATTTTATTACAAAGAAAGCAAAATCAAATACCGTAACCAGTATTCCCATAAAATAATATTACTATCACCTTAAAGTCAACCTGCTCCTTAGTAGTCCATAGGGGAATCGAACCCCTATTACAAGAATGAAAATCTTGCGTCCTAACCGTTAGACGAATGGACCTCTTATTCGGGTGCAAAGATATAAACAATTTTTCTATTGTGCAAATATAATTAATAAAAATTACCTTTTTTACGATATTTTTTAGTTGGAAGATTATTAATCTCTAATGTACGTTTGCCTTTAGGCTCTGTAGGGCGACTGTATATCGGTTCAAAGTCAAAATAATAGCCTCGCACATCTCCCTGACGTTCTTTTAAATAATAATACTCAATACTGTATGTTATATAGTTGCGTCTTGCTACTTCTGCTCCAATAAATGAGAGCACTGTTTGAGCATCAACACGATAGGTTACCCGCCATGGCGATTCTTTAGTTAGCCCATTTCCGGAAGAAAAAATTGTAGCAAGTAACATATTAAACTTATAAGAGTACTCCATACCTTTTTTCTCATCTCTCACCTTCTCTAAATATAAATAGGTCATTATGTTTAGAAATTTAAGACTAAATGGTCGTTCATAAAGTATCGAATCAATATATTTTATTGCTCTCCCTGCATCGGTTGCAAGAAAGACACCCCCACTTTTATTAAGCATATAAGCAAGTGAATCAACATATTTTGGCTCATCAAGAGGGTTGTAATCCACATTGTAAATATATCCATAATACAAATGCCTATAATCGTCAAGTGTAAGTGTTGTATCCCCTTTTTCGTATCGCTCATATAATACTGGATAGTAATATTCAGAGCTTGGTAACATCACCTCCAATTCTATCTCTTTCAAATTTATCTCTTTTTTAGGGGTGTTCATTAGGTCTCGAGCAAATTCACTTTGAGACCAAGCAATAGATGAGGCAAAGATGAATGTAAAAACAAAAAATAGTTTTTTCATAGTTAAGATATATAATTAATGGTTACTATAACACAGCAAATATATGGATAATTTTTCAGAAAAAAAAATGTTTTCGTGAAGCTCGTTAAAGTTCAAAAAAACAATTTTAATACCTATTTTAAATGAAATAGAAGAGAAATAAGAACTTTTTTCACGGAAAATTTTGCTATTTGGAAAAAAGTCCGTATTTTGTAAAAAATTATTCGTAGTAACGTATGGTTTTTCAATTGGCGTGTTCTAATAACTACTTTTAGTCAATTTGCTTTTATTGTTTAGGCTATTTCTCTCCTTCGTTTTTGCAATTTAGCGGTTCGAAATGCAATAAATGAAGTAATAAATGGACAAACAAGAAAATTTAAAGTGGTTAAAATGGATTTTAAAACACTCCTATTATTAATAACTTTAAAATAACTTGATTATGAAGGAGTATTTAACAAGAGAGATTAAAAACGTTGTTCTGATTGGTAGTGCCGGTTCCGGAAAGACAACGTTTGCAGAAGCTATGGCTTTTGAGGGTAAAAAGATTAGTAGACGTGGTAGCGTTGAGGAAGGTACAACTCTATCTGATTATACTGAGCGCGAGCAGCAGTATAAGAGATCTATTTATTCGTCGGTGCTCTTTTCGGAATTTAACGGATACAAGATTAACGTTATTGACTCTCCAGGTTCCGATGACTTCTGTGGCAGCCTATATTCTGCCTTTAAGGTAGTTGACTTAGGTGTTATGCTTATCAATGCAGAAAATGGTTTCGAGGCAGGAACGGAGATACAAGCGCGTTACGCTCGCAGTCACAAAAAGCCGATAATAGTTTTTGTTAACCACCTCGATTCAGAAAAGGCAGATTGGGATATGTCTATTGAGTCGCTGCGTGCTAACTCGCGTGTTAAACCTGTAATAGTTCAGTTCCCTGTAAACGCAGGAAGTGGCTTTGACTCGTTTATTGATGTCCTTCTAATGAAGTGTTACAAGTTTAAAGGCGATACGGGTGAGCGTGAAGAGGTGGAGATTCCAGCTGAATATAAAGATATGGCGGAGGAGCTACACAATGCACTTGTGGAGGCTGCTGCCGAGAATGATGAAGCTCTTATGGAGCTATATTTCGAAAAAGGAACCCTTACGGAGGATGAGATGCGCGAAGGCATGAAATTAGGTCTTTCAAAACGCAGTATGATACCTGTATTCTGTGGTTCTGCTAAAAAAGATATAGGTATTAAACGACTTATGGAGTTTGTTGGGAGAGTTGCTCCGGGACCTCTTAAAGCGCCACATTTTGAGACCATTAGTGGAAACCTTATTGAACCTAAAGAGGATGGTCCAACAATGTTGTTTGTGTATAAATCGGTTATTGAGCAGCACCTTGGTGAGGTATCATATTTCCGCGTTATTACTGGTAAAGTAACCGAAGGCATGGAGATTATAAACTCATCAAATGGTAATAAAGAGAAAATATCTCAACTATTTGTTACTATGGGCAAGCAGCGCACAAAAGTGGGAGCTCTCAATGCAGGAGATTTAGGATGTACGGTTAAGTTAAAGGGGGTAAAAACAAATCACACATTAACAGTTGGTATTGACGAGACAATTACCCCTATACAGTTCCCATCATCACGCTTTCAGACTGCTGTTCGCGCATTAGATAAATCTAATGATGAGAAATTAGGAGAGATATTGCAGAAAGTGATGTTTGAAGATCCTTCAGTAGTGGTTGAATACTCAAAAGAACTTAAGCAGACAATTATATCTGGCCAAGGAGAACATCACCTAAATATATTAAAGTGGACAATAGAGAATATTAACAAGATAGAGATTGAGTACTTCGCACCAAAAATACCATTTCGTGAAACTATTACTCGTATGGCGACATCAACTTACCGTCATAAGAAACAATCGGGAGGTAGCGGACAATTTGGAGAGGTTAGCATAGTAATTGACCCATACGTAGAGGGAGAACCAGACATGTCAAAGTTCAAGATAGATGGTAAGGATCAAGTTCTTAACGTTCGTGGTAGAGAGGAGATAGATTTACCATGGGGTGGTAAGTTAATATTCTATAATTGCATCGTAGGAGGTGCGATAGATTCTCGTTTCTTGCCTGCCGTTGTTAAAGGTATAATGGAGAAAATGGAGAACGGTCCTCTTACGGGGTCATATGCTCGAGATATTCGTGTTGCTGCTTATGATGGTAAAATGCATGCTGTTGATTCAAATGACCTATCCTTTATGTTAGCGGCGCGCAATGCCTTTAAGGATGCCTTCCGTGAGGCTAAGCCAAAGATTATGGAGCCTATATACACTGTTGAGATATTGGCACCATCGGATAAAATTGGTGATGTTATGAGTGACATGCAAAACCGTAGGGGTATGATTGAGGGCATAACAAGTGAGAGTGGTTTTGAACAACTTGTTGCCAAGGTACCTCTTGCTGAAATGTATAGATATTCAACCACTTTAAGTTCATTGACAAGTGGTAGGGCATCGTTTACTATGAAGTTTGATAATTATCAACAAGTGCCATCAGACGTTCAAGAGAGGCTTCTGAAAGCATATGTTGACGAAGATAATGATGAATAGTGAGAGTTCTTCACGCGGTTTATTTACTTTATTAGAAAAATACCCTATAATAAGAGGCTGTCTCAAAACTGAGACAGCCTCATTATATACAGATTCTTAGGTTGTAACCAATTGAAATGTAAGTGATAAGTTAATGTGCGAACAACCTACACTATCTCTTATTTCTTCTGTATAGCAGCAAGAACGCAAATATTGCTGTTAGTATTGGCATAATATATACCAATATATACTCCACAAAAGGTATAGTTGTTGGATCTAACTTAATAATAGTGTCGGTATTTGGTGCCCTTGATGGATATATCGGGAACTCACCATAACATAACCATCTAAACGTTGTGGGTATCAGGCTGAAATTTCTTCCAACAAACCCTTTTCTGTTCGACATCATTAGTTCGGAGTTACTCATAAAATCGGCATCTCCAAACATTAACACTCTCTGCTCCTTACCATTTATATCTCGCGTAAGAGCAAAACTTGTTACGTAGTTACCCAATTTTTCGCCTATAGAGGTGTTGCATACAATTGTATCATTTACAAAATCTCGACTTTCTACCTCTAACCACGAATCATTTGAAGTTGCTAAAATAGGGGTCACTTTATACCCTTTATCAGCAACGTAGTTAAGAGATACCGCTCCAGGCATAGTGACAACCAACCGTGGATTTTTTGCCATTGTTCTATATGTTCCACCAATCATATCAGCTGCATCTTGAGTTGCTATACTTCTAATCAACTCGTATGAGTATATGTCCGAAGGCTGTGCAAGCTTTCCTCTGGCATCGGCTTTGATACCAAATTTTTGAGCTATATCATTAAAATACTTCTCGTGACCAACATCTGCTAATAGCACCATATTACCACCACGTGCAATATACCTATCTAAAGCCTCGCTCTCTAAATCCGTGAGAGGTTTTGTTATATCTGCTATCATCAATATATTTATATCTTCAGTTATATCGTTCCCTTCAGAAATATTAACATCAATAACATCGAAACCTTGATTAATCATTGATTGACGGAATGTACGCTGTGAAGCAAATATGTAATATGCGTCGTCGCGTCTACCTCTTGGGCTTCTCTCACCGTGCCCTGATAGGAAACCAATCTTTACTGGCTCAACAAGAAGTTTTTTCATTGCAGCCCCAACCTCTGCCTCTCCGGGATGACGGAACATATCGTTGTATATCCTAAGCACCGATTGCTCGCCGCTCTCCCTCTCAATTAGGCGGAAGAAGCTATAATCCTCTTTCGATACATCGTATAGCTTCGATACCTCGTCTAACGACAATAATCGGTCTGGATTAAATTTCTTCTTTTTTGCCACCTCACGGGCTATCTGGTGTATATCTAAGCCGGGGTAGGAGTTAAGTAGTGCGCTATCTTTAGGCTCACTATAATAGTATACATACTCCATTTTTGTCTCTGGCTTAAAGCGCGTATACAGTTTAAATCGTGCCTCATCGTTCTTAATATTTTTTGGAGCTCCTATATTAAAGTCGGAATCGAAAATATTTAAGAATGTTGTTATTGTTAATCCTCCATCTAATTGATTAATCACTTTCTGACTGCTCTCTGCTAATGTACGTTGTTTTACTCTCGTTGCATCATAGAACGACATTATATGCGGGCGTGAGCTAACATATCCCATTATAATCACAATCATAAGTGCAGCAGAATATTGTCCCACTTTAGTCCATAGGGAGTAGTGATGTTTTTCGTTATTAATTTTGATTATTGAGAACATTAAGAATAGTAGGATAACACCAATAAAATATACAATATCATCACTACATATCAGTCCGCCAACCATCTCACTTGCTCTACCTTTTATTGATAGCCAGTAGGTTATCTCTCTTACAAATTCATACTCTTGCCCAATGCTTCCAACGATATTAAGGAAGGCAAGCGCCGACAGCGTAGCAACAGCTGCGACCACTTGATATGAGGTTATGAATGACATGAACAAACCTATTGAGCAATAGGTGAAAAGCAGTAAGCCTAAGCCCAGTAGTCCTGATAATGCTAAAGAAATATCGATATTTGGAACGGTGATACACATCACAATGACAGGTACAAACAGAACAAATAGCAGTATTAATGTGTATATCACTAAAGATAGATATTTTCCAAATACTATATGTGTGCTTGTAACAGGTGAAGAGTAGAGTAGTTTGACAGAGCCGTTAGCATACTCTCTACTCATTATATTCATTGTTAATAATGGTATGTATAGGTAAATAGTATCTTGTATGGTTTCA
>CAYIZU010000094.1:0-1890 GCA_964367795.1 uncultured Rikenellaceae bacterium
ATCCGCAGGATTTTTAGAGGGTCGTTACCTCCATTTTAGCCCATTTAACTAAAATGAAGGGTAATCAACAGCTATTGTCAGGTTGTAACTAATTGAATTACAGTTCTAATATAGTTTTGAGAATTCCCCTGCAAAAAAAGAGTGACCCCACTAAAGGGCCACCCTAATTTTGATTTGTGCTATACCATTACTTATAGTTAAGTAAATCAATTGTCCACTTCCATTTTAGGTCAATAACTTTATTATCGACTTTATGTTTAAATATTATCTTGTCCTCGGATGGTAACCTGGATTCAACTTTATGTTTTGCACCATTACAGTCAATTATGTATACATAACCACCTTCAGTACCAAGCAATAGATATGAACGTCGCTCATTCTCCGTTGAAACAGAATTAATCTTCGAGTCGGCAATAAAATATTTCTCCGCCATAATATCCATACTCTTACCATTTTCCGCCATTAGTTCAAGGTTAATAAAGTATAATTCGTTACCCTTTACCGCATAAGCAGCATAAACTCCCCAAAGATTCGGCAGATATATGTAATCTATATCATTAGGAAGACCTGTTACATTAAATTGACGATGCGATATTAATTCATACGTATCCATATAATACCCCTTCTGAAATTCATACTGTTCAATAATATACTTACCTGTAGTGTTGTCTTTCAGTGCAACATAGGTATAATAGTTATTATTATTTCCAGAATTCTCTATGTTATAAATTGTACAATTGTCCAAATTCTTCATACCATAAAAACCTTCAGGTAAACCTAACTCCCTAAGTTCAGGTAATTCAGTAATCTTACCGGCATTAATTAATAGATCTGCATTATAACTACCACCATGTTCTCTACCATCCAAGACATAAAGTATCTCATTTCCCTTAGGATGATATACAAACGCTCCGGGCATCTCAGCAGTATGAGTTCTAAACACCTTACACCCCTCAAGAACCTCGCCTTTATATTTTATAGGATCATTATCAAACACTCCTGCATGATAAACATCATCGTCAATACGATATCTGAAAAATAATCTGCCAAGCTGATCCGTAAGCACATCTAATATCCACATGAATTGTCCTCCCGTGAAATATTCAACACCTTCGGGGAAGGTACCACCCTCAAATAAATTTGCAAAATCAACATCTTGGGTTAGGCCTGCTTTCTCAACATCGACAAGTCCCCCCTTAGTAAAAATAGCTGTTTGAATATCTCTACTACTATAATAGAATGGCTCAATTTTTATGGGAGAACCTTTCAACGTCATACCAGCATTTGATGTTTCATATACATTATAGTATAGATCAAAATCTATCAATCTAACTGTTTGGGTAGAAGGTATAATCGGGTCATCTATCGCCTCATATTCCTTCTCCACAAGGAACGAAAATTTAGCATTACCCGCTGCATCCTCTGACAATATATAGAAACCACTAAGATCATACTTCGGCACAATTTTAAAATAACTGGTAGTACGTGCAATAGATGTTAGCCCCGTCTTAGTATCTAAAACCTCCACTAGTAACCTTAAAAAAGTATTTGAATTCTCATGTCTATATTTTTCGGTAAGTTCAAATTCCAATACTGGTTTAGTCCAATCATCCTCCGATAATTTTACCGTATCTGATGCCATAATATACCATTTAATCTTATATCTCTCTGCATCATTAAGGTCAATATCATCAACTACAATTCCGTATTTGATTTTATCCCCAACGGTATAAGTAGGTAAATACGGTCCTTTTTGCAAGTCCTCAATACTCATTTCATACGTTGATATTGACTCATCATATTCATAATTGCCCTTATCAGCATAACAACCTACTAAAAAAAGTACTGCTGAAACTAAAGCTGAAATTTTTAAAATATTTTTTCTCATAT
>CAYIZU010000094.1:1900-2300 GCA_964367795.1 uncultured Rikenellaceae bacterium
GAGTTCCATCCTCCTCAGTAACGTTATTAGTGATAATATAATCCTTAAATTCTCTCGCTTTTTTACGCTTATCAGAATCTGTTAACTCGTTAAAATTAGTTATACCTGTAACAGTAATAAATAATTCATACTTCTTAGCAGAATATGTTCCAAGAAACACTTTATCTATTCTGTTATCCCACCATTCTGGTTGTGTTGGAGTATTATTAACCCAAACCTTTACGGTCATATATTTAGGGAGATAAGCTGTGAAGAATTCATTATTAATCAAACGAATCGTAACATAATCACGGAAACCAACAGGTATATCCTTCATATCAATCACAACCTCAAGGCTATCCGCTGTTTTACTTAAGTCAACCTCGAAGGACTCATTAAACTTAACAATCTCACGTATCTT
>CAYIZU010000094.1:2310-6117 GCA_964367795.1 uncultured Rikenellaceae bacterium
AGCGTATCGTCGATTTCAAAGTTAACAGTTGCTGTTCCTTCTGTAATCTTACCAATTCTTACTATTCTAAACTTATGGCGATACTCTTCTGCTGTTGGATGCAATGTTTTAGATATCTCGATAGTATCGGTATCAATTCTTTTAAAACTTGGCTCGTATATATATTTATAATACTCCATATACACGTAGTTATGATCTCCAAATACCTTTATAGGATCCTCTTTACAACTATACAACCCAATAGCGACTGCAAGTAATAGGACTATATATTTAATTTTTTTCATAATATTATATCATTATTTATTTTTAATTATAAAAGACTACTTTCTTTCACTGGTTTAACAAGAACGAAATCTTCTTGCTTCATACGATTGTGAATTAATTTATTAAGCCTCTTATACGTATAATACGATTTACCATAAGAAAAATTCTCTCTTCGCGTTTCAGCTAAGAGTACATTATAGAAACTATCCATATCAGTAATTAATGGGGTAATATTTCCTTCAGTACAATTTCGTGCGATACGTAATGTTTCTAAAGTCTTAGCTGCCTCAGCAAAATTACCTTTTAGTGCATGATATTCAGCTTCGATAAATATGATATCAGTGTATCCCATTACAGGAATAAGACTCGAGTATGGAAGCTCCTTAGTTTGGTGTTCACGGAATTTTACGGAACGTCTGAATTTACTACTTGAATGCACTTCTGTCAGATCCTTATATCTGTAGTCTGCTAGATCAATACCAAATAGCGATATTAGGTCATCCGACAAACCAAGATATTGCTGCCCCGATATATTCGTATACACTGAATATGGCTCGTATAGGTCATATATGTTTGGATTAGAGAAACCGAGTACCACCTCATAAGGAGACTTTGGTTGGTCAGCAATATTCCACATACCTTGATATGAATATATACCTTTCACATTTTCATTGAAATCATATAACCACTCTACAACCTCATATGCTTTATCAATATCTCCCTTATGTAAGTAAACTGCAGCTTTTAAGTGTTTGATGGCAATTATATTCATTCTATACGCACGAAGTGCAAAGAATACATCTTTATGTGCCTCTAGCTCATCATCTAGTTGAAGCCCCCACGTCATGTTGATACGATAAATATCATCTATCATATCAATCCTACCTGGCATAACATCAAAAGGAGCCACCAATTTCTCTGCTTCTTCAATATCCACAAGAATTTTTGCTATAACCTCATTCACTGTTAAATCAAGTTCTCCAGTAGATAATCCGCTATCACCGTAATATGGCATATATGGTTCGCCATCGTCCATCTTAACAGATGGAGTAAAAAGACGTAAAATATCAAAATGCATTTTTGCCCTCATAGCAAGCGCTTCACCTGTTATTAAGTCCTTTTCTAAAGCACCAAGTACAAAAGAGGACTCTTCAGCATCTTTTATCTTATCCAAAAGAGCATTAGCATTAGCAATCGCGAAATATGCTTTGTTCCATATTCCATCAACAAGTGCTGTCGCCTCTTCAGTGTCGTAATCTCCATAATATACATCATAGTAGCCTGAAGAACTGGACAACCCTTGTGAACCAAAGGCATAATCATTACTCATAGCCGATAATAATCCCCATGACATTTCCCTACCATAAAGAGCAGGATCGGATGCAATATTATAAATACCATTTAATGCAACTCTATATCCGTAGCTCTCTTTAAATAAATCTTCAGCCTTAACCGTCCCCGAGGGGCTCACTTCTAACCAATTATTACAAGAGATCGACGTAAAAGTTATCATAATACCAATAACTAAATAATTAAATATCTTTTTCATTTTCAATATATTTTAATTAGAATGATGTTCTAAGTGTAAAATTAAAAGTACGAGCGAACGGGTAGCTTGTTCCTCTCTCCTGCCTAATAGTAGATAGATGGAAAAGATCATTTGTTCCTAAAGCAAAATTAGTTCTTCCTAATCCCCACTTTCTTAATATATTTTGGGGTACTTCATAGCTAATCTCTACAGAGGTACCAGCTATCATATTTTCCACCTGAACAAACCTGTCTGTTGCACGTGAAACATTAGGATTACCACGATTACTTGAAGCCGCCTTGAACATAGCAAGGTCTCCAGGTTTCATCCATCTGTCAGTAAGAACACGTAAATCAACATTATCACCGTATGCATCTGCACTTTCTACCTTTGAAACTAACGTACTATTATATACATCACCTCCAAATGTGTACATAAAACTGGCATAAACACTAAAATTCTTATAAGTAAAATCAAAACCAAACGACCCTTGCGCCGTAGGTTCGGTATTACCAATAATCACTTGATCTTCTGGATACCATCCCGCACTGTACGAACCATCTTTCCTTACATATATTTCACTTCCAGAAATAGGATTAATACCCAATGATGGCACGCCATATAAAGAGTATAGAGAACCACCCTCTTCAAATTGTAGTGTTGGTATAGCAGCATCATGATCTTGCGTAAATCTATCATACATATTAGCTACCATCTCATTGTACTCCTTTAAACTATCAGATATCTTTTCAATACGGTTCTGATTATGTGCAAGATTCGCTGTTATATTTAATGTTGCATTTCTATTGCGCAGCACTCTTACTCTCGCCTCTAACTCAAATCCCTTATTTAAAACTTCACCAATATTATCTTTATATGATGTAAATCCTGTTGAAGGTCTAATAGTTACGTCACTTATCAATCCGACAGTTAGCTTGTTATAATAACTTCCTTTTACATAAATCATATCATCAAGCATAGCAAGCTCAAATCCTATATCCGTAGTTTTTGTTGTCTCCCAAGTTAAGTTTTCGTTTCCATATGAGTGTAATTGAGCTCCAAATCCAGTCATATACCATGCGTCACTTTGTACTGTATAAGTTAAATATGACTCATACGGGCTAAACTTAACGTTACCTGTCTCACCATATGAACCTCTAAGTTTTAATCTATTAAATATATCTAAATCTTCAAAGAATTCATATTTGTGTATGTTTATACCGGCTCCAAGTGACCAGAATGGTGCAAATCGCTTATTGGCACCAAATTGTGACGAACCATCCACACGGAAAGAGGCATCAAATAGATAGATGTCATTATAGGTGTAGTTTAACGTTGCTAATGTACCAACACGTCTTGTAATACCATCAGAGTAATTTGTTCTACCCACCTGCTCCTGCGCATATGATGGCGAAGATAACGACCCAACAGGGAAACCTTTATAACTTGCAGAACTACTCATATTAGTATCATCAGATAACTCCCATCCAACGTTTAGATTTATGTTGTGGCCGTTAATACCTTTTGAGAAAGATAAAGTCGATGTCCAGTTATAACTAAAACCTTCACTATCTGACGTATATAACTCACCCGATATTAGATTTTCATCTGTTAAAGGTGTAGAGTTTCTCAAAGAGCGTGGATCTGTGTAGTTATTTCCTGTACCATATGCTTTTCTTATTGAAAATTGAGACTGAAATCTAAAATTTGTCAAGAAAACCCAATTTATAGATAGATTATTGGTATAGGTTTCGCTTTTTGAACGTTGATAACTACCAAGTGTTGCTTCGTATATAGGATTTGGCTTCTGATATCCATCAGTTCCAAAACTACTATAATGACTATCCCACTCTGTTAAATATTGTCTTATACTACCATCTGCATTGTAAGGGGTATCGTATGGAAGTTCTCTTACATACTCCGAGAAACTACCATATGGAGACTCTTCGGAGTTACTTGAACTTATTTGAGCTTGATTCTTAATTTGTAGATTCTTATACGTATATTGGAAATAT
>CAYIZU010000094.1:6127-7526 GCA_964367795.1 uncultured Rikenellaceae bacterium
TAAATCGGCACCAACAGTATTACGGAAAGAACCTTTCATAACTCCATCATTTGTATTGTACGACATATTCGCACCATACCTAAATGATTCACTACCACCTTCAATAAATAATGTGTGCTTATGATTAAGTGATGTTCTGACAGGGAAAGACATCCAATCTGTATCTACACCCTTATTTACATTAGCAAGTTTAGCATTGTACTCCTTAGTATATTTATACACATCATCAGCACTTTCCATCTCAAAAAAACCAATCTGTCTTTCAATATCTAATTTCTGGGCAGCATTAGCCATATTATATGATGATAGGTCAGGAGCAGATACTGACATAGTCATATTATACGAAACAGTAAGTTCTCCTGGCGTTGGAGCAACAGTTGTAATGATTACAACGCCGTTAGCTGCACGTGAACCATAAACGGCAGTAGCGGCAGCATCTTTTAATATTGTCACATCCTTAATACGGTTAGGGTCGAAGTCATATACATATTGAGCAGTAACCTCGAAACCGTCCATAATGAATGTTGGCATATTAGGATTATTATTTAAACCTGTCTTTGAGAGGTCCATACGACTAAGGCTACCATCAGCATTTGTAACTACTTGCTGCGAAAGCGAAGATCCTCCACGAAGATTAATATCTGGCATCGCATTAGGGTCGCTACCAAAAAGATTGTTCTTCATCACACGGAACGAGGGGTCGAATGTCTGTAATGCATTAATAATACTTGTCTTCGATACCTTTAATAGATCCTCTTTTTTAATGGTAACAACATTACCGGTATAGCTCTCTCTTCGGATATTTCCATAACCTGTTACAATCACATCATCAACCTCTAATTCATCGGTTTCCATTTCGATTTTGATATTGTTATCATTCTTAGAAACAGTATGCACAACTGTCTTCATACCTAAGAAGGTGAATTCAAGCTTATCACCTACGGGTGCCGTAATGGTGAATAAACCCTCGCTATTAGTTATAGCACCCATACCTGGGTTACTTTCTAAAATAATAGTTACACCTGCTACCGGTTTACTGTTTTCATTAACAACAACACCAGAGATACTTATCTTTTCAGAATCCTTTGGTTGAGGAGCAATCTCTTTATTCTTAATAACTATCTGATTACCCGTAATTTCGTAGGCAAGCCCATTATTACTAAGAAGTGCATCCATTACCTCGTCTATCTTAGCATTTCGTAATGTTAATGAAACCTTCTTCTTATCATCCACCTTCACTTCATGATGAAAGATATAATTTAAGTTTGTTTTGTCAGATATTGAGTTTAAAATCTCTTTTATCGACTTGTTCTTCTCGTTAATAGTTATCGTTGTATTTCTATTTTGGGCAAATACAGGTATAACAAATAATCCCATATTTAAACATACTACCGCTAAA
>CAYIZU010000094.1:7536-8079 GCA_964367795.1 uncultured Rikenellaceae bacterium
ATTTTAGAAATAGTTAAAAAAACTATTTCTTTTTATCACTTAGTCGAAGTCTATAAAACTACATTTCCCTAGATTGGTCGTCTATTTTTTTTATGTTAGTTTTTTTTGACTGCCCGCGATGAATCTTAGGTTTATTGCGGGTCTTTTTTTTCTCGTTTTCTTATACCATAGGCATCTTCCTCCATTTTTATAAATTCAACATCAATTGTTAGCTCTAAAGCTTTTATTAGCTCCTCAATATCAATATCTCTTCGGATACTACATGTTACACTGTGCAATATGTCTTCCATTAAGTTAAACTTAACACCGTACCAAGCCGAAATATCCGATAAGACACTTTTAAGAGGTCTATTATTAAAATAAAATTTGTTCTTCATCCATGATGTGTAATAACGAACATCAACACTATCTATAGAGTAATTGTTTTCATCTTCATTATACCTTATGAGTTGATTCGGTTCTATCTTTACTTCGTCATTATCTCCGAAAGTAAAACCTACACTTCCTTCAACCAGCACCATTTCAACATTACCGTTATTATTC
>CAYIZU010000095.1:0-4386 GCA_964367795.1 uncultured Rikenellaceae bacterium
CTTTTCTTAGTTAACGAAGGGAAACCAGAGAGTGAACATATGAAGTATGGCGATGGAGAGTTTGCAGACGAGATAATTGTCATATAATAACCATCACTTAATTTTTAAATTATATACATATGAAAAAGATATTTTTAATAATGATTACTTTAGGGTTTATCTCTTCTTGTTATAGCGATAAATCGGCGAGTGATTATGATATAGTACCACCTATAACAATAGACTTTGAAGGAACGCCTTCAGTTCTATATGTTAAACAATTTGAGAATATTGAGATTAAGCCAATAGTTCACAAGGAGGGTATAGCGGATGAAAACCTATCATTTGAGTGGCTAATATATGGAAATGATATAGTTCCTAAAGTTATTGGAACAAATATGTCACTAAATGCCGAGATTGATGGAGATATACGCTCGTCAGCGGTTGCCTATGACCTAAAGTATAAGGTAACAGATAAAACAACAGGTTTATATGTTGAACAACTCTTCAAAGTAAACGTAACAAGTAGTTATACTGGTGGACTATATGTTGCAGATACAAGAGATGAGACGATGGGTGATATTTCTCTTATCGAGTCACGAAATTTCCGAACTGCCACTTCTAAAGACACTGTATATAGAGATATATACTATAAGGCATTTGGTTCAAAAATCGACGGTCTGGTAACATCTATTGCTTCAAATTGGAGTAAGTCGGCTGATAGGTTGAATTCAACAACAATAGGTACAAACAAATCAGTTGAAAGAGTACAACCATACTCAATGGATAAATTAGGACTTAACGAGAACATATTTATTGATAGCCCTGAATCATTTAATGTGTCAGCAGTGTCAACAAATAGATACAATGGAGGACAGGATTTTATTATCAACGATGGTAGAATATACTCAAGAGCATACTCATACTACACAACACTCTTTGGTTACCAATTTAGGTACGCGGACAATAGAGAGTATGAAGCAAGAGTTATTGGCGAATATAGTAAATCCGCTGGTTTACTATTCTCATACGACGAGCTTAATGGGGAGTTTATAGCAGGAAGCCTATTCTCTGGCAATATATTCCCATTGACCATCAGTGATGAGCAGCGCACAATGTATAAAGATTACACATGTCTACACGTATCAAAAGTAATGGTTGGAACAAATGAGTGGATAACTTATATTATGAAGCACAAAACAAATGGAGATGTTCGTATGGTAAGATTCTCATATAATCCTTCACCAACAAGCATGGCTTTAATTGATGAGCAGGAGCTTGGCCCTACGAAATTTACCGGTATTGATTCAGCGACATCATTCTCGGAATTTACAAACGGACGCCTTATGTATTACAGCTCTGGAGATAAAGTGCATAGTATATATATATCAAGCAATGGTAGCTACTCTGTATATGAGGAGTTCACGGCTCCAGCTGGAGAGTTAGTAACGATGGTTAAGACCTACAACGATAGCTATATGTATGGTAGGGTTTCATATGTGCACTACTCTGGTAGCAAGTCAGAGAGAAGCTCAACAAACAATATGGTATTAGTTGTAACACATAACGAGACAACAAAAGAGGGTATTGTTAGGATTATTCCATTAACTGCAAATGCATCATATGGTGAATTAGAGAAGGATAAGAGCTATCATGTTGAGTTTGGCGGCTTTGGCAGAATAACAGCCATAGGATACCAATACGATGCTTCTGCTCAATAGGTTAATATATTAAACGATATTAAATATGAAAAAAATATTAGGTTTTTTAGCAATTGCTTTTGTAGCCCTATCTGCCTGTACTAAAGATACGGTAACATCTGGCAAGGCACCACACGTATACCCTACATATGAAAATTCTAAAAGGATAGCATCTATTACGGGTAATAACTCCAAATATGGGGATTACAAGTGGGCATTTAAATATGATGACTTCAATACGCTTATTGAAGGTTTATGCACCATTGGTGATAACATTGAAGTTGAGAAGATAACAGGTAGTCCGTCGGCTTCACGTGACCTGATTGTTTATTCGCATGTGATTCGCGAAATAAATCTTCACACTGATGAGATACCAGCTTTTGAGGAATCTCTTAAAACAGAATTAGGAGAAGGTAACTACTCGCTAAAAGAGGAGCTGTTCCGTAGGCAAAGCGATGCAAGAACCGCATTATCGATGCGCAGTATTGTTTACTCAGACGGTAGGGTTTATAAAACAACATATGAGTATAGTGAAAAGGAACCTTTAGCATCTGAAGACATAAATGATTTCTCCACTGAGTATGTTAAGACTAAGTTTCTAAATACGGTTAATGAGTATAATGAGGCTGGACTTGTTAAAATATTACGAGTTGCAGAATATCTTTATACTGACCAAGGAACTATTCAAAACAACTATAAGTATGATATAACTTACAATGGCATACAGCCTGTAAAAATGAGTGTATCAGAGCTTGCAGGGGGCGAAAATTACAGTGATAAAGGGATCATTACATTAGGTTATACTAATAATATACTTACTACGGTTGACAATATGGGCACTAAGTATGACTATGTGTATAGTAATAATGTTATGACACAAACTGATGTAGATGGCGTTGTACATACATACACTATCGACAACGAAGGTTATGTTGTTTCATACTCTAATACCCTTGGCGAGACCATGACTATGACATATGAGTCAGGACACGGTGATTACAGTATTCTAATCGACCCATTAAACAGAATGATTGGGGTACCATTCATAAAATAAATTATAAGTTTTTAAGTAAGAGGGTGGCTGTAGTGGGTCACCCTTTTTTTAATATACCGCCTACAATATCCAAACCCACGTACTATCTGTTGACAACTCCTTACTGTATTTGTATCCTCCCCATTCGAAAGATTTTAGCTTTTCAGTATCCGTAATATTATTATCCATCATATATCTAATCATCTCCCCCCGTGCCATCTTTGTATATATCACTACTTGCCGTAACTTATCATTCTTGCGCTGCAAGAAATGGAAATCTATTACATTAACAGCCTTCGTTACCTCTTTCCAATGAAAAGCGCTCTGCTCCTCTTTAGAGGCAAGATACAGAAGTGTTCCTCCAGACTCTAGTACATCATTTATCAACGTTTTAGTCTGAATATCTCGCCAATATCTATCCACACGCTCATCACTTCCAGCCAAGCGCACAAACCCCTCCATTCTATAAGGTTTTATCATATCCATAGGTCGTAATAGGCCATATAATAGCGAGCTAATCCTTAGGTGTTTTTGAAGATAGGCTAAATCATCATTACTGAATCGCCTTTTATCCTTAAAATGTTTATATACAACACCATCATAACCATCAATAGCAGATATGCGTGCCCTATTCTCGTCGTATAAATCCGTGAAACGATACTTTAACTCTATGGCAATGGAATGACTTATCTTAAATATCTCCTCTAATTCCGCCGAAGAATATTGCAACATGAGTGATGTTATATAATTTGTCTGTTCCATAAAACGAGGCTCACTACCCTCTCCTTTCACAATAGGAGAGGGTATATTATGGCGCATGCTCTTTGCTGGGGAAATAAGTGCTATCATACTATTTTAATAATTTCAAAACTATCCAAATAAGGCTAAAAATAGAAATTGTCTCAAAAAAAGACTGCCTCGAAATAATTCAAGACAGCCTTCATAAAGTGGAGTTGGAGGGAGTCGAACCCTCGTCCAAACGCGGATTTAAAAGGCTTTCTACACGCTTAGCTTATACTCATTTTTCGAAGTTCGCACGGGTGATAAGCTAACCCAAATACAAACTCTTATCCTATAAATCTCACCGAGGCTTATAGGCATCACCCCGACTATCCCTATTTAATGAACTCCTTAACAACCTGCAATAGAGAAGAACAGGTCGTCGGAGTACTCGTTCGCGCTCCTTGAGCGTCGAATAAAGCGTAATTTACCTCGTAAGATTACGCAGCAAGTGCATAGCTATTATTGCCATTTATAGTTTTGAGCATTCACTTTAACGAGCCTCCACACAACGCTCGACGTGCTTACATTTCAACTCTTCACGTAGTCAAAACCAGTCAACCCCATATTTCTTTTAACGCCTTATATATACATTTTATTGTGCTACGACAAAAATAGTACAATTATCTGCGCCGAAATAATACGCAAAAACATTGTTAACGGATAAACCGTTGAATAGACTACCGATGGCAGGTTTTTCCCTGTTATCTCATTTACATATGGTAGTGTCTGGACAGTTGAAACACTTCCACACAACATACCATAAACCATTGCACTATTCATCTTCATCACCTTAAACGCAAATAAACCTACTACCAATAATGGTATCATTGCCACAATTATGCCATAAGCTAAAAACATAACACCACTACCATCCATCATTGTCTGAACAAA
>CAYIZU010000095.1:4396-8011 GCA_964367795.1 uncultured Rikenellaceae bacterium
AAGCCTGCTCCTGCATCAATACCAACACAGCACAGATACATTGTTATACCCAATTCCCGAAGTAGTAGATTAGCACTTTGTGTTGTATACGTTATCAATTTAAGCCTATAACCAAAAGCGCCAAAAAGTATTCCCATTATTATAGTCCCACCAGTGAGCCCCAACTTAACAGGCACTGATATGCCCGGGATAAATATTGGTATAGAGCCTAATACAATACCAAAAACTATACCCATAAACATAACAACAAGATTGGGTTCATCGAGTTTAGTGATAGCATTTCCAAGCATCTTTTCCACCTTATCTATCGACTTACTATCACCAACAAGATTAACTCTATCTCCAACAAGCAGAACTAAATCTGGTGAGGCAACTAACTCAATACCTGCACGATTAACAAAAGTGATACTTACGTTAAAGAGTTTCCTTATCTTCAGAGCCTCAATGCTCTTACCATTAACCTCGTATTTTGACACAAAGATTCGACGATGTTCTAAATTACTATCTTGCTCCCAGTCGATGTTTACCACCTCACCTAAGCGTTCAACTATACTATCGATATCGCCCGCTGCAGCAGTGATACGAAGATTATCACCCACCTGCAAAAGAGTCCCAGAATTAGGTGTAAATACATCATCATTCCTTCTTATCTGCGATATAATAAACTGTTCAGCCACAATATTATGTATCTCATACACCATAATACCATCTGCCAAGGGATTGGTTAGCTTTATAGTAATAACATTAGGTTTAGATTTAATCTGTATCTCCTCTAAACGGCTCTCACCCGTGAGTTTTCTACCTATTATCTTATGTAAAAAGATTACAACTATCAACGACGATACAACGCCAAAAGGGTATGATGCAGCACAAGCCATAGCCATATCTGCTACCTCGCTACCACTGCCCCCCACATCTATTAAAGCCTGCTGTGCCGAACCTAAAGCCGCCGTATTAGATACAGCACCGCAAAGTACCCCCACCATTTGTGTCATTGGCAGATCTGTTATATAATATATAATTAACATAACAGCAATATTTAGAGCCAACAGCGAGGCAGATAGGATATTTAGAGATAACCCACCAGATTTTAACGATGGAAAGAATGATGGCCCCACCTGCAAGCCAAGAGAAAAGATAAATATTGCAAGTCCGAAATTTTTAGCGAAAGAAGAGACTGTGGAATCGAGGTTTAAACCCAAATGTCCTGCGAATATTCCGATAAAAAAAACAAATGCCACACCGAACGAGATACCCTTAACGCGTATCTTACCGAGAGATATACCTATGTAGCCAACCAGTGCTATTATAAAGCAGGAGTGCAAAGCACCCCCACCAAATATTAAATCTTTTAACCACTCCACTTATAATATATTTTATATATGTATTGCCTCGTTATGTGCGGCGGATGCAGCCTCCATTATGGCCTCAGATAGCGTTGGATGTGGATGAACTGTTTTAACCATATCCATAACCTTACCACCAAGAGAGCGTACCATACCAGCCTCCATAATCATCTCTGTTACGTTGGTTCCAATAAAATGAGCTCCTAATAACTTATCACTATCCTTATCAACCACTAATTTTATGAAACCATCTTTATCATCAGTAGCAGTTGCTTTTCCTGAAGCAGTATAGGGGAATGAGCCAATTGCCACATTATACCCTGCATTAACAGCCTCCACCTCGCGCATGCCAACAGATGCAATCTCCGGTGATGTATAAATACATGCTGGAATATTACCGTAATCAATAGCTGGAGGTGTTAATCCACAGATACGTTCAACGCAATAAATAGCCTCTGCCGATGCAACATGCGCCAAAGCTGCGGTATTAATTATATCTCCAATAGCATATACACCTTCAAGAGAGGTCATATATCTATCATCAACAACAACTTTTCCATTTTCTAATACAACACCACTCTCTTCTAATCCCATATTTTCAGTATTAGGAGTAACTCCCACAGCAAGTAACACCTTATCAACTGTTAATGTGCTCTCGCCCTTAGCTCCCGATACAGTAACAACACATTGCTCACCAGCTGCATCAATATTTGTTACAGAGGTAGAGGTCATAAACGACAACTTTGCCTTTCGGAATGAACGCTCTAAATACTTCGATACCTCAATATCCTCCGTTGGTACAAGATTTGGCAAAAACTCAACGATTGTCACTTTAGTACCTAACTCGTGATAGAAACTTGCAAGTTCAACACCTATAGCTCCCGAACCAACCACTACCATTGATTTAGGTTGCTCTTCAAGACTCATAGCCCTACGATATGTTATTACCTTATCTCCATCAGCTTTAAGGTTAGGAAACTCCTTCGCGCGCGCTCCAGTTGCCAATATTATGTGTTCTGCTGTTACGCGTAGTGGCTCATTACCATCTTTTGACACCTCAATAGCTCCAGCTCCTTTAAGTGTTGCAAATCCCTCTATTACCTCAACACCATTCTTCTTCAAAAGAAATTGAACCCCACGACTCATTGTTGCCGAAACACCCCTGCTACGCTCTATTATCTTATTGAAGTTAGGCTTAATAACCCCCTCAACATCAACGCCAAACGAAGCAGCATGCATCATCTCTTTGTACACATGCGCAGACTTAAGAAGTGCCTTTGTAGGAATACATCCCCAGTTCAAGCATATACCTCCTAATTCACTACGTTCAATAACGGCAACTTTTTTACCTAATTGCGCAGCTCTTATAGCTGCTACATAACCTCCAGGACCACTCCCAACAACAATAATATCAAAATTCATAATCTATATTTTTATAATTCTACTTTTTGGGGTCAGTGCAAATTGTCGGTGAAGTGTATGAAGGCTTTTCTCAAAATCACTTCATCTTCGGCACCTTTCCCACACTCCAGTCACTTGGCTGAGCTAATAACTGGATTGCTACTTCAATCCCTAATATTTTGATGTACGTTTAGTGCATCAAAATATTGGTATAACGGTATTGTCTCAACCTCACGACCACAAGGTCGCTCCGGTGTTAGAGTGCGTAAAACGCACCAAAGCTAAAGCAATTTAGAAAAAAGCGGACATCTTACTAGCTATCTAAAAATTAGATATTAAGTATCTCTCCACTGGAAATTTTCATTGAGCCACTTTTGTAATGCAAAAGTATATAAACTTTTTTAATCCACAAAATAAAACAACTCTTATGCTCTAAAGGGGTATCTAACTCATGTTAGATACCCCTTCATATTCCTCATTTAGCCTCTTAAATATTAAAGAGCGTTTACGTGAAGAGCAAGACTACTCTTTAAGTTAGACGCCTTATTCTTGTGAATAATGTTGCGTTTAGCTAACTTGTCAAGTAATGCACTAACTTTAGGGAGCAATACAACTGCTGCCTCTTTCTCCTTAGTATTTCTTAATGCCTTGATAGCACTACGAGTTGTCTTGTGATAATATTTATTATGCACTCTTCTCTTCTCTGATTGACGAATTCTCTTTTTCGCCGATGCGTTATTTGCCATATTCTATAAATTCCCTTTATATTGATAACTTTTGTGAACTAAGATTTAACAACCTTAATTCGCATTATTTAGTAGTCCATAGGGGAATCGAACCCCTATTACAAGAATGAAAATCTTGCGTC
>CAYIZU010000096.1:0-8010 GCA_964367795.1 uncultured Rikenellaceae bacterium
ACTATTTCAACTTATTGACAATATTATTCTACAACCATATATATACTCAAATAGTGTCAAGGCACACCCTTTAGAGATATTCATTGTAATACTCGTTGCTGGTAGCATTGCAGGTGTATGGGGTATGTTACTTGCTATCCCTGCATATACGGTATTAAGGCTCTTTGCTAAGATATTTTTCAGTAGACTTATGGTGGTACAAAAACTAACAGAACAGATATAATTAATACTAACTAATCATATATATATTATGGAAGAAATTAAAGAATTAGAGAGAATGGCATCGCAGGTGCGTCGTGATATTGTACGCATGATTGCCGATGTAGGTAATGGTCACCCAGGTGGCTCGCTTGGCTGTGCAGACTTAATGACAGCACTCTACTTCAAAATTATGAAACAATCTCCCGAAACATTTACAATGGACGGAAAAGAAGAGGATATGTTTTTCCTTTCTAACGGACATATAGCTCCTGTATGGTATAGTGTTTTAGCTCGTAAAGGCTACTTCCCTATCGAAGAGCTTGGAACATTAAGGCTTTTAGGTTCTCGATTACAAGGACATCCAACACCTGCAAAAAATCTTCCTGGCGTGCGTGTTGCATCGGGTTCATTAGGGCAAGGATTATCAACAGCTATTGGTGCCGCTACTGCTAAAAAATTAGATGGCGACAATTCGCTTGTATATGTTTTAATGGGCGACGGAGAGACGCAAGAGGGTCAAGTATGGGAGGCTGCTATGTATGCCGGTGCTAAATGTGTTGATAATATGATTGCCATTGTTGATTGGAATAATCAACAGATAGACGGTTGCTGCGATGAGGTAATCACTCTTGGCGACTATCCAGCTAAATGGGAAGCTTTCGGATGGAAAGTTATAATCATGAATGGTAATGATATGACAGATGTTGTAACAATGCTAAAAAAAGCAAAAGAGGAGTGCGGTAAAAAGCAACCTGTTATTATACTCATGAAGACCGAGATGGGATATGGTGTTGACTTTATGTGCGGAACGAACGCATGGCATGGAAAGGCACCATCACAAGAGCAAAAAAATATTGCTCTTACACAATTAGAGGAGACTCTTGGCGACTATCCTAAAAATTAACCTTAACTAAGATATAAAATGAAATATTTTTCAAGTGGAGATAAAGATACTCGTTCTGGATTTGGAGCGGGTCTTTACGAGGCAGGCAAAAAAGATAAAAATGTTGTTGCTCTATGTGCCGAC
This sequence comes from uncultured Rikenellaceae bacterium, assembly GCA_964367795.1. Lineage (GTDB taxonomy): Bacteria > Bacteroidota > Bacteroidia > Bacteroidales > Rikenellaceae > JADFUS01. The sequence continues at coordinate 1,229 of CAYIZU010000096.1, forward strand.
CTAATAGGGTCGTTAAAAATGGATGCCTTTAAAAAGGAGTTTCCGGATAGATTTTTCCAAACTGGTATAGCTGAAGCTAACATGATAGGTATTGCATCGGGATTATCGGTTGCAGGGAAAGTGCCTTTTGCAGGTACCTTCGCAGGTTTTGCCACAGGTAGAGTTTATGACCAGATACGTCAAGCTGTTGCATACTCCAATGCGAATGTAAAAATAGCTGGCTCACATGCAGGTATAACCCTTGGTGAAGATGGGGCAACGCATCAGATATTAGAGGATATAGGATTGATGAAGATGTTACCTAATATGGTTGTTATCAATCCATGCGACTATAATCAAACAAAAGCAGCAACTATCGCGGCTGCGCAATATGAAGGACCGGTATACTTACGTTTTGGTCGTCCTGTGGTTCCTAACTTCACGGCAGAAGAGCAGGATTTTGTCATTGGCGAGGCTGTTAATCTATACAAGGGAGAGGATGTAGTGGTTTTTGCTACAGGTCACCTTGTGTGGGAGTCTATTGTAGCGGTTGAGGAGTTAGCAAAAGAGGGAATATCTGTTGAACTTATAAATATTCACACTATTAAACCATTAGATCGTGCTGCGGTTATTGCTGCTGCAAAGAAATGTGGTGCTGTCGTAGTATGCGAAGAGCACTTTATTGCTGGAGGACTAGGCGAGAGTATAGCGGGAGTTCTTGCTACAGAATGCCCTACACCTATGGAGTTTGTTGCTATTGATGATAAATTTGGAGAAAGTGGAGCTCCTGAAGAGCTTTTGAGCTACTTTGGATTAGATAGTAATGGCGTAATTGCAGCTATACGTAAAGTATTGACTAAGAAATAGTTAAATTAATATACTATGTTAAACCATATAGTAAAAGTTGTATTAGATAGGGATAGTAGGGTTATTATCCCTAATGTTGGTGTCATTATTAAAGAGAGTATTGGAGAAGAGATAAATTATCTCTTTTCTAACACTGCCACTAAAGCGAATAATACACTAACAGAGGCCATAATGGAGAGCATGTCAATACCTCACGATGAGGCGGAGAACATGTTGGAGTGCTATGTTGACTTTATTAAAAAGGTTATCAAGAAGAATGGTAAATATCTTATAGAGGAGGTGGGAGAGATACACCGAAACGATAATAAAGTCTACTATTTTATCCCTCTAACAGCTCCTATAATTGAGGAAGAAGAGGAGGAGGAAGATGATATAGTTAACATAGTAACAGAAGATGAGTTTGAATCGACATTAAATAAATCAGAACAAACACTTCAAGATATTGAGCTTTTAATTCAAGATGCCGATAACATAATCGCCAATATGGAAGAAGAGTTAGAGGATGAAGATGTAGTTATTAAAGATTATGTTATTGAGGATGACGTATATTTTGATGACATAGAGAATTTTGTTATCGAAGAGGAACCCGAGATTATCGAAGAAGAGGAATCCGAGGTGATTGAAGAGGAGGAACCCGAGGTGATTGAAGAGGAGGAACCCGAGGTGATTGAAGAAGAGGAACCCGAGATTATCGAAGAGGAGGCATCCGAAGTGATTGAAGAAGAGGAACTCGAGATGATTGAAGAGGAGAAATCCGAGATTATCGAAGAGAAAGAACCCGAGATTATCGAAGAGGAGAAAAAAGCTCCATCTATAGGACGTTTTAATGAACAATTTAAACCTCGACGATTTGGAGAGACAATAGATAGTGGAGATAAAAGGCGATTTAATGATCGTGTCGAGGGGAAGCCGCGAGTAAAATCTGATACAAATAGATTTGAAGAGAAAAGCGATGATGAATCTATCGTAGCGCAATTTAGCACCAGTAGAAGGAAGGTACGTGATATGCGAAACGACAGTATATTGCTTCCACCACAAGAAAAAATAGTTGAGCAAGTTGAAGATATTGAGGAGGTTGTAGAGCAACAAAGCGAAAAGCCTAATCGACGTTCAAATAATGATTCATCCGAGCAAAACAGACGCCTACAAGATATGTATGGTTCTGGTGCGCAGCGTGAGTATAAGTTCAAGCGTAAAGATAATAATCAAACTAATTATCGTGGAGAGAGAGGTTACGGTGGCCATAAAAAAGGGGAAGATTACAGTCGTAATTATCAACAATATGAACAATTTGGAGCTGATAAGGTTCCTCCGGTAATCAATCCTCTGGTTAGAAGAGGAGGAAAAAGAGGTAAGGATTGGGTTATGATAATATCAATTATTATCATTATCTTAGGTTTACTGGCAATTCTATACCTCTACCAGATGCAGCAATCATTAGCATTATAATATAAATAAGAATAAGAAATGGCGTTACAGTGTGGTATCGTTGGACTACCGAATGTGGGTAAGTCAACACTTTTTAATTGTCTTTCAAATGCAAAGGCACAAGCAGCAAATTTTCCGTTTTGTACAATAGAACCTAATGTGGGTGTTATTGTTGTACCGGACGATAGATTAACAACACTTGCAAACATTGATAAAGCAAGGAAAATAATTCCAACTACCATTGAGATAGTTGATATAGCAGGATTGGTAAAAGGGGCATCTAAAGGAGAGGGTCTTGGTAACAAATTTCTTGCAAATATACGCGAGACAGATGCTATAATACATGTTTTGAGATGTTTCGAGAACGAAAATATTACTCACGTAAGTGGGACTGTCGATCCTGTAAGAGATAAGGAGATAATAGACACAGAACTACAACTTAAGGACTTAGAGACGGTACAAGCGCGTATTCAAAAGGTAAAAAAGCAGGCTGAGACAGGTGGTGATAAGCAAGCTAAACGCATATACGACCTACTTCGTCGTTATGAAGAGGTCTTGGTGCAAGGAAAATCGGCACGTTTAGTGGAAATAGATAAAGAGGATGCTAAATTACTTTTCGATTTACACCTTTTAACTAATAAACCGGTTTTATATCTATGTAATGTAGACGAAGCAAGCGTTGCTACTGGAAATGCTCACGTTGAGGCAGTGCGAGCTGCTGTAGTGGAAGAGAATGCCGAAATATTAGTTGTTGCAGCTGCAACGGAGGCGGATATAGCGGAGTTAGAGGAGTATGAAGAGCGAAAAATGTTTCTTGATGAGTTAGGTCTTGAAGAGTCAGGAGTTAGTAGGCTTATCAAGGCTGCATATAATCTCCTTAACCTTGAAACCTATTTCACAACTGGAGAAAAAGAGTCGCACGCATGGACCTACTCAAAAGGGACAAAAGCACCACAAGCAGCAGGTGTTATTCATACCGACTTTGAAAAAGGATTTATACGTGCAGAGGTCATAAAATATGACGACTATATAGCCTTAGGCTCGGAGAAAGCATGTCGCGAGGCGGGTAAAATATCTATTGAAGGAAAGGATTATGTTGTTCAAGATGGCGATATAATGCATTTCTTGTTTAATGTATAAATGCGTAATGATTATGAAACGAAGCATAAAATTATCATAATTATTTCATCCATATATAATTATTATAATTTTTTGCTGAGTTACATACGACATCTAAAAAACAAATTATAAACGTATGAAAAAAGTAATTCTATTGGCGTCTGTGGCGCTACTCGTAATGAGTTGCATCACTATGCGCTCCGCTTTTACTAGCAACGACATAACAATTGGCACTACAAAAGCAGATATAGTATCTAAGTATGGTGCTCCATTCTTAAGTGAAATACACGAAGAGCCCGAAGGATATGTCGATGTATATATTTATAAGGAGCTTTTACCTTGGGAGGGCTCATTTATATACACATATCTATTCTTTAAGAATGAAAAGCTTTTCAGAAAAACTCAAGAAGAGGTTATTCCTGCAGCTATTCAAAATAATCAAAAGCATAAAAAAGGAAAACATTAGTTATGAATAGAGAAGTTAGAGTACGATTTGCACCGAGTCCAACAGGAGCACTACACATTGGTGGTGTTAGGACAGCACTATACAACTACCTCTTTGCACGTCAGAATGGGGGAAAATTTATTCTTCGTATTGAAGATACCGACTCTACGCGATACGTAGAGGGGGCAGAAGATTACATTATTGAGTCGCTTAAATGGTGCGGTATAACTATAGACGAAGGTGTATCTGTTGGTGGAGATGCAGCACCTTATCGCCAAAGTGAGCGTCGTGAGATATATTGGAAATATGCAAAAGAACTGATAGAGAGTGGTTGGGCATACTATGCTTTCGATACGGCAGAAGAGTTAGATGCTATGAGAGCCGAAAAAGAGGCTGCCGGTGAAACATTTATATATAACTATGAGGTTCGTGAAAAACTTCGTACATCCCTTTCACTGCCTACGGAAGAGGTTGAAAAACTTTTAAAAGAACAAAATAACTGGGTAATACGCTTTAAAATGCCAGTTAATGAGGCAATACATATGCACGATATAGTGCGTGACAAAGTTGTTGTTAATAGCTCAACTCTCGACGATAAAGTACTGTATAAAGCAGTTGACCGTCTGCCAACCTATCACTTGGCTAATATAGTGGATGATCACTTGATGAATATTAGCCATGTAATACGAGGTGAGGAGTGGCTACCATCTCTTCCGCTTCACTACATGCTTTACCGCGCTTTCGGCTGGAGCGACACTCAACCTATTTTTGCACACTTGCCGTTACTTCTAAAACCAAGTGGTAAGGGTAAATTAAGCAAGCGCGACGGTGACAAGTTAGGATTTCCTGTATTTCCGCTGAAATGGGTATCACCAGATGGAGAAACATCTCGTGGCTATCGCGAGGATGGGTATTTTGCCGATGCCTTTATAAATATGCTCGCATTACTCGGATGGAATCCCGGCGGTGAACAAGAGATTTTATCAATGGATGAGTTAATTAAGCTATTCAACATCAATAAAGTAGGTAAATCGGGCTCGCGTTTCGATCCTGTAAAAACCGAATGGTTTAATGCACAATACCTTCGTGCAAAAAGTAATGAGGAATTAGCATCTTTGTACATGCCATATCTCGAGGATAGGGGTATTATCGCAAATATAAAAACTGTTGAGAAGATTTGTGGAATGATAAAAGAGCGATGCAATTTCGTGAAAGATTTCTGGGATATGTCGTTCTATTTCTTCACGATACCTACCTCATATGATCAAAAAGTTTTAGATAAGCACTTAAAAGGGGATGTACTTATACATATTGCAACTATCTTAGATATTTTAAAGTCAAGCGAAGATTTTACATGTGCGCAATTAGAGTCATTAGTTCATAGCGAAATAAAAGAGAATGGACTACCTATGGGGCAAATAATGAACATGTTACGCGTTGCAATTGTAGGCACCTCAATGGGGGCAAACTTATTTGAAATAATGGAGATAATAGGTAAGGAGGAGACCATTAAACGTATCACTTCTATGTTATCTGAAGTAAAAAAATAGAAATAATTTTGTAATATTATTTTTTTTTTACTAACTTTGCACTACCAAAGGTGCACGGTAACGTGTGCATTTTAGTATAAATAATTATAAATTAATAAATTATGAACAATTACGAAACCGTTTTCATTGCAAATCCAGTGTTATCGGAGGCACAGGTTCAAGAGCTTGTGAGCAAATTCCACGGTGTTATCACCGAGAACGGCGGCACTATTACCCATTCAGAAGATTGGGGATTACGTAAGCTAGCCTACCCTATCCAAAAGAAGTCAACTGGCTTTTATCATCTTTTCCACTTTACTGGCGAAGGTAGCCTAATTAACCTATTAGAGACTCAATATCGTCGCGAAGAGAAAGTTATGCGATTCTTAACTTTCCGTTTAGACAAGCATGCTGTTGAGTATGAAGCAAAGAGAATCAGTAAAAACGCTAACAAGAAGGAGGAGTAGACCATGGCAGCAGGAAAAACAGAAATCAGATACCTTAACACAATGACCGTTGATGTTAAGAAGAAGAAATATTGTCGTTTTAAGAAGAGTGGTATCAAGTATATCGACTATAAGGATCCTGAATTCTTAAAAAAATTCCTTAATGAACAAGGTCGTATTCTACCTCGTCGTTTAACAGGAACGTCTCTAAAGTATCAAAAGAAGGTAGCTACAGCTGTTAAGCGCGCTCGTCACTTAGCAATTTTACCTTTCGTGACAGACTTAATGAAGTAATAACCCGTTATTATATAGTATTTGAGAAAATATTATGTAGTAAAAAAAATAAAGAAAGGATAAAAAATGGAAATTATATTAAAACAAGACGTAGAGAATCTTGGACACAAGAACGACACGGTTAGTGTACGTCCGGGTTATGCTAACAACTATCTCATTCCTCGTGGATTAGCAACTATTGCTACTCCATCAGCGAAAAAGGTTGCAGCAGAGAATATTAGACAATCGGCTCATAAAGAGGCGAAGTTTATTTCAGATGCTCAAGTTGTAGCGGATAAATTGGCATCTGAAGAGGTTACATTCATAGTTAAGGCTAAAGAGGGTAAGCTTTTCGGTTCTATCACAACAACACAGATTGCAGAGGCACTTAGCGCAAAAGGTTTAGTTTTCGACCGTAAGAACATTTCGTTAGAAAGCATTAAAAACGTTGGTGAATACATTGCAACTATTAAACTTTACAAGAGTGTTGTTGGCTCACTTAAAGTTGTAGTAAGAGCAGAGAATGAGGAGGTTGCAGTTCCGACAGTAACAGAGGAGGAGACAGCTACTACTGAGGCTTAAGCATAAGATAACAGTAATAGAGGACCGTCTTGAATTATTTCGAGACGGTCTCTTTTTTGGGCAATGTGGCCAAAAATAGTTGGTAATATCCTTGCAATAGAGTGATATTCAGAA
>CAYIZU010000097.1:0-317 GCA_964367795.1 uncultured Rikenellaceae bacterium
CAATATTATGATAATGGAGTGTTCAATCTTCCTGATGATTGGGATGTAAAGGTTGTATGGTATGACTCGCAGCGTGTTTATAGTGGGAGGTTTGATATTACTCGTGCACAGCCTAATCCCCATACTGGTGAGGAGCGCTTTTCTGTTACTATTCCTGCAAATTCAGAGAACCTTGGAGTTATTTTGGTCGCAGTCGTCGACGGTCCTGCCAATGATGATATCCCGGATAATATATTATGGTGTTGGACTATATGGGTTACCGATTACAACCCATTGGGAATAGCTCGTGATAATGATGGAGTTGTTATACCAACGGG
>CAYIZU010000097.1:327-7945 GCA_964367795.1 uncultured Rikenellaceae bacterium
GTACCTACGTAGAAGGAGGTACGTTTCATCATGAATCTGAGGGACTAATAAATAAATATGCTCTTCATAGATATGATGGCGAAATGTGGGATGGTGATGGAACTAATGATTTGAATGTTGGACGTTTTATGATGGACAGACATATGGGAGCATTTGAGAACACAGCTATAGGTCATGGAACTGTATATGATAATCTGAATGAAACTTGCGTGGCGGACCCTCTGTCTGGTGCATTAACATTTCAGCATGCTAATCCTCGCCCATTCCCTGCTAATGGTGCTCTTGATGCTAATGGCGTTCATATTGGAGAATTAGAGCATTATGGACATGCCTCTCAATATTCTACTGTTCTCACAGCACTACGTAATCCATTGAAGTTTTATATTGGCTTAACTGGCTGGTCGCATTGGCTAAGTCCAACAACTAAGGTAGGAGGTAAAGAGAGAATTTGGGGTGATGTATCTACAAGTGTTGAAATTACTGATACAGAATCAGTTACTATGACTGAAGATGATAAAGTAGAAAGAGTGACTAAATCTATATTTGATCCATCTCCATTGGGGTGGATGGTTCCAAATAAGTTTACATATAATGACCTCGGATATAATCTTGTTCAGGATGGTACTTCAAATATATATTCAACATCGGAGACATATAGAACATTTGCACGATTTTTCTATGCCTCGTATAGAGGCTCTGCTAATGGATTAATGGTTAGGGTAAAACAGTTAAGTAGTGCTACCTATGATGGGTATATGAGAACTAATGAATCGCATAATTTGAGTCATAATAATACATATAGAGATGATTCCTCCTTTGCATTTCAATCTACAAGTACATCTGATATCGTTACTTCAACAGGTAAAGCTTCGGGATGCTCGATTCGCTGTATCACTCAAGCAACCTATAAAACAAGTAAACCTGTAGAGCCAGAAGAGCCAGAAGAGCCAGTAGTGCCATAAATAACGGTGTAGTATGAATAATTATAAGCAGATAGTTGATTTTTTAGCGCGGTTAAGAGGTAATAACTGCAAGGAGTGGATGGATGCCAATCGTAAGGAGTATAAGCAGATAAGAGCCGATTATGAAGTTTTTGTTGCTGAACTCATTGAAGCTATTGGTCGTTTGGATTCATCCATATCGTCTGTAAGGGTTAAGGATTCTGTGTTTCGTTTGAATAGAAATCTCCGTTTTTCGAGTGATAAGAGACCGTATAAAACTCATTTTGGAGTTTTTATCTCGATTGAGGGGAAAAACTCTGGATATTGTGGGTATTATCTTCACATTGAGCCCGAAGGTGGCAATTCAGATAAATATTTATCATTTGGGGGTTCAATGTTGGCTGTTGGGGCATATGCTCCTCTACCTGTTGTATTGAAAAGTATTAGAGAGGAGATTTTAGTGAGTGGAGCGGAGATAGAGCGCATAATTAAGAGCGCAAATGGTTTTTCTTTGTCGATAGATGAAGATTGCTTAAAGAGAACCCCACAAGGCTTTCCAACAGGTACGCCTTACGACTACCTCTTAAGAATGAAACGCCTAACTATTACGAAACCTCTTTCTCCAGATTATTTTGATTGTGAGAATTTAGCAGAGAAGATAGCTGAAGAGTTTCGACCTACTGTGCCATTGGTTGATATAGTCAATCGTGCAATAAGGTATGCTCATGATGAAATGATGTAAGATTGTTTTGTAGGTTTTTATATAACAAATTTTTTATACTGCTCTATGTAAGCTATAGCTTTGTAAATAAAAAGCTATGGAGATTAAAAGTAGAGGTTTTAGGAATAATAATCCTGGAAATATTCGTAAAAATAATATCAGATATGTAGGCGAGGTTTTCCCATCAACGGATAGTGATTTTAAACAATTTTCGAACATGTCTTATGGGTACAGAGCTATATTTATGTTGTTATATACCTATCAAAAACGATATGGTTTAGCAACTATTGAGCAGTTTTTAATGCGCTATGCTCCTCCAATAGAGAATAATACATCATCGTATATCCGTTCGGTATCCAAATGGAGTGGATTGCATCATCGTAAGCCCATAAATACACTTAGCGAGGGAGAGATGATACCCATTGTTAGTGCCATAACACGCGTGGAGAATGGTAGTGAGGGGGATATAGTAGATATTGCCGAAGGGTGGAAATATTTTATTAATTCATTATCAAGATAGTTGACTATAACCAAATAATTCGTATATTTGCATTATAATTATAAGCATAATGGAAAATATTACGATATTAGGTATAGAATCGTCGTGTGATGATACTTCGGTTGCAGTTATACGAAATACAACACTTTTGTCGAGTGTTATTGCTTCGCAAAAGGTGCATGAGCAGTGGGGTGGTGTTATTCCTGAACTCGCTTCGCGTGCTCATGAGCTAAATATAGTGCCAGTGACAGATAAAGCATTAAAGGATGCTGGTGTTACTATGGATGATATTGATGCAATTGCTTTTACACGAGGTCCCGGTCTCGTAGGTTCTCTGCTTGTTGGAGTCTCTTTTACCAAAGGTTTATCTTTATCGAAAGGTATACCTATGGTGGAGGTTAATCATCTTATGGGGCATATTCTTGTACATTTTATTGATGAAGAGGGTAAAGAAAATCGTCATCCATCATTCCCTTTTATTACGCTACTGGTAAGTGGTGGGCATACACAGATAGTAATTGTTAAGTCATATTTAGATATGGAGATTGTGGGAGAGACAATTGATGATGCCGCAGGAGAGGCTTTTGATAAGTGTGCAAAGGTTATGGGGTTGCCATATCCCGGAGGGCCGGTGGTTGATAGGTTGTCAAAAGAGGGCGATGCTAATCGATTTAGCTTTGCTAAGCCTAATGTTCCAAATTTAGATTATAGCTTTAGTGGGTTAAAGACCTCCTTTTTATATTTCTTACGAGATAGGGTAGCCGAGAATCCTGATTTTATTGAGGAAAATAGGGCAGACCTTGCTGCATCACTCCAAAAAACCATTGTAGACATTTTAATGAATAAGCTAATCAAAGCATCTAAGCAATATGGTATAAATGAGATTGCCATAGGAGGTGGTGTTTCTGCAAATAGTGGTCTTTGTGAGGCTATACGTCGCGAGGGCGATAAGCGAGGATGGAACTACTATATCCCAGAGTTTAAATTTACAACAGACAATGCAGCAATGATTGCAATAGCAGGTTATTACAAGTACCAAAGAGAGGAATTTTCTTCTCTTGATATATCTCCTATTGCTCGTGCTGGAGAGTTTGGCAATTAATACTATTTGGTAGTTCCAAAAATTAGTCGTATCTTTGTTTGTTATAAGAAAAATATAAAATTTATATGCTTACAGAAGATATAAGAAAGAGCTACATTAGTTTGTTAAAGCAGGAGGTTAAGCCTGCATTGGGATGTACCGAGCCTATAGCGGTTGCTTTGGCAGCTACTAAAGCGCAAGAGGTACTTGGAGAGAGACCTGAACGGGTTGAGGTGTTAGTTAGTGCTAATATCCTAAAAAATGGTATGGGGGTAGGTATTCCTGGTACCGGTATGGTAGGGCTTGATATTGCCGTTGCATTGGGTATGGTGTGTGGTAAGTCCATCTATGGCCTAGAGGTGTTACGTGATGTTACCCCTGAGAGTGTTGAAAAGGCTCGTGAATTGGTTGCTGAGGGTAATATATCTATTGGTGTTGCTAACAATAATGAAAAATTATACGTGGAGGCAATTTGCTATGTAGGTAATGAGAGAGCAACAGCAATAATAGTTGGAAAACATGATAATATTGCATATATTGCTAAGGGTGATAGTGTTATTTTAGATAAACGACAAAAAGTTGGAGAGGACAGTGGCGTAGAGAGAGAGAAAGATTTAAGGGATTATGGTTTAAGTGTTAGATATATATACGAGTTTGCTACCACTGAACCGTATGATAACATTAGATTTATTCTTGAAGCTGCGATAGTTAATCGTCGTTTATCTGCCGAGGGTATTAATTATAATTATGGCTTAAAGGTTGGTAAAACCATACTCAATAATATTAATAGCTCCATTATAGGTAGTGGTATTATGTCGTATGCTATGGCTATGACAGCAGCAGCATCAGATGCGCGTATGGCAGGCTGTATATTGCCAGCTATGAGTAATTCTGGAAGTGGAAATCAGGGTATTACCGTGACTATGCCAGTGGTTGCCGCGTCGGAGAAGTTGGGGAAAAATCGCGAACAGTTGGCTCGTGCACTTGTTATTAGTCATCTTACTGCGATTCATATAAAGAGCTATCTTGGTAGGCTTTCTGCGTTATGTGGATGTGTCGTTGCCTCAACAGGCTCTTCATGTGGTATTGTCTATTTAATGGGTGGAGGATATAACCAATTGACTTATGCAATAAAAAATATGATTGGTAATATTACCGGTATGGTATGCGATGGAGCAAAAGTTGGATGTGCACTGAAAGTATCTTCTGGTGTCTCTTCTGCTGTTCAGTCGGCACTACTTGCGGTGGATGATATCTGCATATCTGATAACGACGGAATTATTGAAGTTGATATTGAGAAGACAATCTTTAATTTAGGTAAATTAGCATCTATCGGCATGCAGACAACGGATGATGTTATGCTTGATATAATGGTGCGAAAAAATAAGAATCAGCCTATTTGTTTATAGATAAAAGTTAATTATATGGCAAAGTACAGTTTAAAAGAAGTATTATCTAATAAGGCGGAGAAAGATTTTTTAACAGTGCCTCTTGGAATTTATAAAGATGATAAGAATTGGGTGCGTCCTCTTGATAATGATATAAAGAGGATTTTTAAACCCGAGAGTAATGAACTTTATAATAACGGAGATGCTATTCGTTGGGTTGCCTATGATGAAAAAGGATGTGCTGTAGGTCGTATAGCTGCCTTTTATAACTGGTCACTTGTTGAAAGAGATGAGGTTAAAAGTGGTGGATGTGGATTCTTTGAGTCGATAGATGAAGAAGAAGTTGCTTTTATGCTTTTCGATGCAGCAGTGGCATGGCTCACTACCAAAGGGTTTCAGGCCGTTGATGGTCCAATAAATTTCGGTAGTCGGGAACATTTTTGGGGACTATTGGTTGATGGCTACCATCCACCTATGTATAACATGAACTATAACCCAGCTTATTATCAAAGTTTTTTTGAAGATTATGGTTTTCAGAACTACTTCAATCAGCACACCTACATTAAAGAGGTTTCAATGAAGGGTGATTTGAATGATATGGTGCAAGAGAAATATCGCAGATTAACAGAGAGTGGCGAATTTGAATTTCGTCCCATTACTAAGAGTGATTATCCGCATCTGTCAGATCAATTCAGAGAGATATTTAATAAAGGATGGAGTAAGTTCTCTGGAGTTGCTGAGATGACGAAAGAGGAGACCGATAGCCTCTTCAAGCAGATACGCCCCATAATGGATAATAGACTTATTTTCTTTGCATATCATAATGGTAAGGCGATAGGGTTTGTTGTAATGGTTCCAAATATATATGATATAATTAAGCATTTAAATGGTAAGTTTAACTTCTGGTCTAAGCTAAAGTTTTTATATCATTTAAAGATTAAGAAGAGTTGTCATACCGTTAATGCTATGGTTATCGGTGTTGACCCTGATTTTCAAGGGAAAGGTATTGAGTCGGGTATGATAGAGGCAGTAAGGCTTCATTTGGGAGATAGTAAACAGTATAAGCATATAGAGCTTATATGGATAGGTGATTTTAATCCTCTTATGATGCGCGTTGCTGAGTCTTATATCCGTGCAAGGAGGTTTAAGAGACATATAACATATCGATATATGATTGATAAAACAATCGAATTTAAGCGTTGTCCAAAGGTGAATATGACACGTAAAAGTGTAGCCCCAAGTGAATAAATATAACCCAAATATATTATGGCAGTTTTTGATATTATTATATTATCCGCTCTTGGTATAGCTCTTTATAAAGGATATAAAAGAGGTTTAGTGTTGGAGGTTATGGGATTGGCATCTATTGTTATTGCAGGGTATGCTGCCTATTATCTTACACAAGGTGTTGCGGAGATGTTGAAGTGGGATTTTGCTTACGCCACTCAACTAACATTTGTATTGGTGTTCATCGCTTTTATGTTAGGAGTGGTGACGGTTGCACGGCTATTGACTAAGTTACTATCAACCGTTGGTTTGGGTGCACTTAATCAGATAGGTGGTGCAGTAGTATCTGTATTCAAGTATCTCTTAATACTGTCTATACTCTTCTCTTTGTTTAACGCGTTAAATAGTCATGTTGAGATAATGTCTAAGGAGCAAATTAATAGTTCTGTTACATATAAACCTATGGAGAGTGTAACCAATACACTATTCCCATATTTTGATAAGGTAAAAAAGAGTGTTAATGATTTAAAGAAAGAGTATCTTGATTAAAAAACGCGGCTTAGTCATACGTAATAGTAGTAATAGTTATGTTGTTGAAGATTTAACTGATGGCAACGAGGTGACTTGTGCAATAAGGGGACGCTTTAGGTTAAACAACATAAGAACCACTAATCCAGTGGCGGTTGGGGATTATGTTTTGTTTGAAACCGACGATGCAACTGGTAGCTCTGTTATTGTGTCTATTGAAGAGCGTAATAACTATATTATACGTCGCTCTACGAACCTATCTAAAGAGTCGCATATCATTGCTTCAAATGTAGATATGGTATTTTTAGTGGTGACGCTTCACTCGCCAGTGACAAGTTATGAATTCATAGATAGATTTTTAGTCACATCCGAGCTTTATCGTATTGATGTTACTATTGTTTTAAACAAGTTAGATATATGTGAAGAGGATGATGTTAATATCTTTGTTGAGAATTATCGTTTAGCAGGCTATAATGTGATTTTATGTTCAACAGTCACCGGTGTTGGTATTGATGCTATTGCAGAAATGATGAGGGGTAAAAAATCTCTTTTTTCGGGTAATTCGGGGGTTGGTAAATCCTCGATAATAAAGTGCTTAGCTCCAACTTTTGATATTAAAATTGGGGATATATCATTTGCGCACGGCAAGGGTCGTCACACTACAACCTTTTCGCAGATGCTGAAACTTTCAGAAGATACATATCTAATTGATACACCCGGGATTAAAGGTTTTGGTATCTTGGATGTTAAAAATGAGGAGTTAGCTCGTTACTTTCCCGACCTATTTAAATATATAGATAGGTGTCAATTTTATAATTGTACACATACCCACGAACCCAAATGTGAGGTTAAACGTAGAGTTGAATTAGGTGATATTTCTATTAATAGATATTGTAGTTATCTTAAAATATTAGAGGATGAAAAAGATAAATACAGATAGGTTAGAGCAAGAGATTGAGTATTTGTCAAATTTCATGCTGCCAGAGAGATTGGAGAGTCTAAAGAACGTACTTGAAGGGCGAACTAAATATATCACATTATGCATGGAGAATATTTTTCATACTCAAAATGCCAGTGCCATTGTGCGTAGCAGTGAGGCTTTTGGCTTACAAGAGCTGCATGCAGTTGAAGAGTTGTGTAGTTTTACTCCAAATGTAAATATAGTTAGAGGTTCTGATAAATGGATGAATATTTACCGTTATAGTGGTAGCGAGGGCACTAAAGAGCTTATCT
>CAYIZU010000098.1:0-1955 GCA_964367795.1 uncultured Rikenellaceae bacterium
AGCCTCACCATTTCGATCCATCGAAGCGCTATCCAGTTTTTATGACTCAATATAGTGGTCCGGGCTCACAAGAAGTGCTTGATGCATGGCGAATGAGCTGGGAGCAAGTTCTTGTACAAGAGGGATATATTCTTGTTTGCGTTGACGGACGAGGAACCGGCGGTCGTGGTGAGGAGTTTCGTAAGTCAACATACCGCAATCTTGGTCACTTAGAGATGTTAGATCAAATTTCGGCTGCTAAATATTTGGGAACTCTTGACTATGTTGACAGTTCACGCATTGGTATATATGGATGGAGCTACGGTGGATATATGGCTCTTAACTGCATACTGCAAGGTGCAGATGTTTTCAAATGTGCAATAGCCGTTGCCCCTGTTACTACATGGAGATATTATGATACTATTTATACAGAGATTTACAATGGACTACCACAAGATAATGCTGCTGGATATGATAATAATTCGCCTATCACCCATGCAAGTAAACTGAAAGGCAAACTACTCATTGCACACGGTACGGCGGATGATAATGTACAGGTTCAAAATAGTATGGATATGATTTATGCCCTTCAAGCGGCTGGCAAGCAATTTGATATGGCAATATATCCAAATCTTAACCATAGTATGCTACCATCATGGCAGCATAGACACAATTTAATGATAAAATGTATCGAATTTATTAAGGAAAATTTATAATGAAATTATTTATTTATAACACGTTAACGCGTAAAAAAGAGGAGTTCATACCGCAAAATCCCAATATGGTTGGTATGTATGTTTGTGGCCCCACTGTGTATGGCGACCCGCATCTCGGACATGCCAGACCTGCCATTACTTTTGATATACTTTATCGACTCTTTCTTAGCTCAAACCATAAGGTGCGCTATATTCGTAATATAACAGATGTTGGGCATCTTGAAAATGATGCAGATAGCGGAGAGGATAAGATAGAGAAAAAGGCTCGCCTTGAACAAATAGAGCCTATGGAGGTGGCGCAATACTATACCAATAGCTATCGCGATGCCATGCGTAAGTTGCATGTAAAGCAACCCTCTATTGAACCTCTTGCATCGGGACACATTATTGAACAGATAGAGCTTATCAAGCGTATAATAGATAACGGATATGCCTATGAGTCAAATGGTTCAATATATTTTGATGTTGAAACATATAACAAGAACCACAATTATGGACAATTGTCGGGGCGTGCTATTGAAGATATGCTTTCGGGAAGCCGTGCACTTGATGGTCAAAGCGACAAAAGAAATAGTTTTGACTTTGCATTATGGAAGAAAGCCTCACCAGAGCACATTATGAAATGGCCATCAACGGTTTCCCTGGATGGCATTTAGAGTGCTCGGCTATGGGTGCGAAATATCTTGGTGAGAAATTCGACATACATGGCGGAGGAATGGATTTAATGTTTCCACACCACGAGTGTGAAATCGCCCAAAGTGTTGCGGCATATTCACATGAGACAGCTCGCTATTGGATGCATAACAACATGATAACCATCAATGGACAAAAGATGGGTAAATCATTAGGGAATTTTATAACACTTGAGGAGTTATTTGGTGGCAATCATGAACTATTAGAGCAACCATACTCTCCAATGACTATACGTTTCTTTATTCTACAAGCACACTACCGAAGTACTCTTGACTTCTCTAACGAGGCACTTCAGGCGGCAGAGAAAGGATTCGAAAGATTAATGAAAGGATTGGTTACACTAGGTAAACTAAAGGCGTCTGACACCTCATCTATTGATATACAAACCCCTATTAAAGAGAGCTATGAGGCACTATACGATGATATAAATACGCCAATAGCTATCGCTAAACTTTTTGATGTGGTACGTATTATCAACCAAATAGATAATGGAGAGCAAACTATCTCTAATGAAGATTTAGAGTATCTAAAAAAGGAATTAACTACCATTTTACATAATATATTGGG
>CAYIZU010000098.1:1996-7832 GCA_964367795.1 uncultured Rikenellaceae bacterium
ATAATAGTAATATTGTGAGTGGCTTAATCGAGATGGTTTTAAATATGCGTATGGAGGCGAAGGCTAACAAAGATTGGGCTACGTCTGACAAGCTACGAGATACGCTCACAGAGTTAGGTGTGAAAGTTAAAGATCGTAAAGATGGCTTTGATTGGGAGTTGTAAAAAATTCAACATATGATATTGATCTTTGAGAATTATTTATTAACTTTGCAGTTATTCGCAGGTCAACAACAATTATAAAATTTATATTATGAAAAATTTCAATCTTTTTTTTCTCGCTGCAATAGCCCTATTTGCAGCAACCTCGTGTGGTAGTAAAGAGAATGTAGGGTGGACAGTAAACGGTACTATTAATGGAGTTGCAGACGACACTGTAATAATGAGAGTAGGCTTTGGCTTAAATAACACAATTAAAGTTCCTCTTAAGGATGGTAAATTCACTGTAAAAGGTACCGCACTTGCAGAACCAACAAGAGCTCTATTCAGTGTACAAAAACAAAGATTATCATTTGATTTCTATGTTGATAACGGAACATTTACATATGTTGGAGATGTTGTAAAAAGTCAGTATTCAGACGCAAATGGGAACTCAAGGGTATACTCTTATATGAAAAATAATAGCATTGAAGGTTCTATTATAAATACGCATGTTAAATTCATCCGCGATTATGCATCAAGCATTAATAAAGAGTTAGATACTGCGGCTAAAGCTAAATTTGGGAATACTAATTATTACGGAACAGCGGAGTATAATGCAATGAAAGCGGAAGCTGACAAAAAGATTGAGAACTACAAGTTAGATTTCGTTAAGAAAAACCCGAAAGCATTCTATTCTGGAGAGATTATCTCGGAGATGACATATGGAAAAAACAGTAATGAACAAAAAAAGCTTCTCGCTTTATTAGACCCAAATTTAAAACACTCAAAAATAGATAAAATAAAAGGAGAGGTTTCTAAATCTATGGATGTAAACATTTCAGAAGCAATTACTGCATCTAATGTATCATACAAGGTTGACGCAAGTTTTGACGGTACCGCTTTCACTAAGGCTAAATACTTAGGAACGTTATCTAATGGAAACCTTGTGGCTCTAAATGATGATAAAACTGCTACTATTATTGATACTAAAGGTAAAAAAGTAAAATCTTTCAACGTTTCAGAGAAAGAGGTTCCTTCTACTATGGCAATAGATGAAAAGGATAATATATATGTGATGATACCTGAAATGAAAGAGGTGGAGCACACGTACAGAGGCAAAACAACGAAAAGAAAGCAGATTGTTGCTTATAACTGTGATATATTTGATATTAATGGTAAAAAACAGAAATCATTTAAAATTGAAGGTGTTAAGCAGGCAACTGGAGCACGTGTTGCAAACAATAAACTTATGATTGCGGACATGCTGGGAAGAAATATCGGCATCTTCAATGCGACAACGGGAGTAAGTGAGGCAAAAATCGAAAATATGCGCCCTTGTTGTGGTATCCTTGACTTTAGCATAAACGATAAAAACGAACTTCTCGTTGCTAACCTTGGGGCTTTCCGCGTTCAATCATACGACTTAACAGGAAAACAAATTCTTGCTTTTGGTTCACGTGGTACGGGCTTAAATGAATTCCATGGATGTTGTAACCCAGTGAGTGTTGCATATCTTTCTAATGGAGCTATTGTAACTGTTGAAAAAGACCCTACGCGCGTTAAGGTGTATAGCAAAGAGGGTGCTATGGCTATCGCTGGTATCGACGAAATGGTTAAGGGTTGTAACTATATACCTATGACTACTGATAAAAAGGATAATCTTTACTTAGCATCTCCTAATAAAGGGGTTGTTAGATGTGTAGCAATTTAATTAATATAAAAAATATGAAATTATTAAAAAATTTATTCGTAGCAGCTGTTGCTTTAATAACAGTAACTTCATGTGCTACAAAAGAGGAAAAAGGATGGACTGTTAATGCTACAATTAATGGTATTGAAAGTGATTCTGTTGTCGTTTACGCGAGTAATGACATAAAAAACCCAACAAAACTACTTTTAGCTAATGGTAAATTCACGGCTAAGGGGAAAGTTACTTCTGTTGAACCTATTAGCATTACTATTCACTTAAAAAAAACAAATGTAAGATTTGGTTTTTATGTAGAAAGTGGTGTCACTACATACCTTGGAGACATCTCTTTTAGAGAAACTCAAGGCAGGGATGGCAAAATTAACAAGTATGCGATGGTAACTAAAAAGAGCCTTGAGGGTTCTATAGTAAATAAGCATCAAGAGGAGACTAATAAGTTCATTCAAGAGCAGAGGCAAAAAGCTTACAATTTATCAAGAAATTTAACGGGGGAAAAGGTATCACAAGAAGAGAGAGCTACTATATCACAAAACGCGTTTAATGAAGCTAACAAGAAGATCGAGGAGTATAGGTTAAACTTTATCAAAAATAATCCTAATGCCTACTACTCTGGCATTATTATTTGCGATATGGCACCAAGCTTAAATGCTGCTGACATAAAAGAGCTAATAGCTATTCTGAACCCGAATTTAAAGAATTCAAAGCTTGATAAACTTAAAAAAAAGCTTGAAGAATCGAAGGATGTTAAAATATCAGAGGCTATATCTGCATCAAACGTATCTTATAAGGTAGATGCAAGCTACGATGGTTCGTCTTACAAAGAAGCTAAGTACTTAGGCTCGCTTTCCAATGGTAACCTTGTGGCTTTGAATAATGACAAAACCATTACTATCATTGATGCCAACGGTAAGAAAGTAAAATCTTTCGTCGCGTCTAAAACATCTGTTCCAAGCACTATGGGTATAGACGAAAAGGATAATATCTTTGTTCTTATCCCTGAAGAGAAAGAAGAGGAGCAGAACTATAGAGGCAAGAAACGAATGGTTAAGAAAATTGTCAGCTATGATTGTGTAATATTAGACACGAATGGCAAAACAGTAAAATCTTATAAGTTAGACGGTATTAAGCATGCTACCGGAGCGCGCGTAGCAAACAATAAGCTAATGATTGCCGACATGGGTGGACGTAATATTGGGATTTACAATGCCGAAACGGGGGTAAATGAGACAAAGATAGAGAATATGCGCCCTTGCTGTGGTATCCTTGACTTTAGTATCAACGATAAAAACGAACTTCTGGTTGCTAACCTTGGGGCTTTCCGCGTACAGTCGTACGACTTAACAGGTAAACAAATTCTTGCTTTTGGTTCACGTGGTACAGGCTTAAATGAATTCCATGGATGTTGTAATCCAGTGAGTGTTGCATATCTTTCTAATGGAGCTATTGTAACTGTTGAAAAAGACCCTACACGCGTTAAGGTATACAGTAAAGAGGGTGCTATGGCTATCGCTGGTATCGATGAAATGGTTAAGGGTTGTAGCTATATACCTATGACTACTGATAAAAAAGATAATCTTTACTTAGCATCTCCTACTAAAGGGGTTGTTAGATGTGTAGCTATTTAAAATTTATAATTATGAAAAGACTTTTTTTAAATCTAATTACAATTGCCACTACAATAGCGTTATTCTCATGTGGCTCAACTGAAAAAGCAAGTGGAATAGGTGAAACAGCCTTTTCTGCTGAAGGAGTAACGGCTTCATCTGACAGTAAACCTCTTAATATAAAATTGGTGGTTAACGATATTTATTGCAAACAAACAGCATGCGGATGTATACATGATGTTGCAGCACGTGAATATTACGACTTAGTTGGTAAGCTAAAGGCGGAACACAACATAAACTTAGAGCTAATCTATTGCCCCGAGGTTTTTTATTTAGAAGACTCTCTAAAAACCAACAAATATGATGGTGCTATATGTAAGCCATGGAATGCTATTAGACTTCAAAAAAGCCATAATATGAACTTCAAAAGGGTTGCTGACATTATTGATGTATTTGATAATAAAATACTGAAAGGAAACTTCTTAGTACCAAAAGACTCCCCTATTAAGAGTATGGCTGATATCAATGGGAAAGTATTAGTTATTGGGCAAGCTGACGCATACGAAAAATATGATCAAGCAATGCAGATATTAGAGGCTCAAGGCATTAAACCATCTAAACTAGACGACAAATCAAGTTGTTTGGAGTGTATGAACGAGCTTATTGATAAAAATGCAGAAGTTGCTGTTGTTTCAGATTATGTTATGGTTGCCAGCTGTGCCGTTGATGTAGCATCGCCAGAAGATTTCAGGGTTATTGGAGAAACAGAGGCAACTCCATTAACATCTGTTGTATTGGATATGAACAAGATAAGTAAAGAGGATGCATTAAGGCTTCAAAATGCTCTTTTAGCTTTATCAAATGAAAACTCACCGGAGAGTATGCTAAGTAAAGGTTTTACTAAACCTTCACTTTGGAACCCAATACCATACACTCCGAAAAAGTAAGAAACAAATATGAAAAACAAATCAGAAGAGAAGAAACTAATTGATAGACGAGCCTTTCTACGAAATCTTGGCAGGATAGGATGTGGATTGGCTATCGGGGGGATTGCTACGCGTGTCGTTTCGGCACATATGAACCCAGAAACGGCAGGTCCTAAATCTCGTTTTATGTGGCAAATAAATACCGATAAGTGTAATTTTTGCGGCAAGTGCGAAGTTGCTTGTGTTCGTACTCCATCGGCTGTAAAAGCTGTTAACGATCAGAAAAAATGCTCTTATTGTGTAGTTTGTTTTGGTCATATAGCAAATAAACAAATAGCCTCTGACTTAATAGATTCAAAAGGAGTACGGATATGCCCTAAGGACGCTATTACGCGAAAAAACTATTCTGGTGGAAAAGATGGTTATTTCCTATATGATATAGATCACACAAAATGTATTGGATGTGGTAAGTGTGCCAAAGAGTGCGATATACATGGTACTCAATCTATGTTCTTGATTATACGCCCGGATCTTTGCATGAATTGTAACAGTTGTAATATAGCGGCGAAGTGCCCTGAAGGTGCAATAGATAAGCTCTATTATGGACCAGAGGATAATTTCAAAGGTATATATGAATTGGAGGGGATGAATCAGGATTCACAATACTAATCATGGCTTAAAACTTACAAGAGATGCTGAAATTTAACAAAATAATATTAACCGTTTTCTTCGCGCTAACTTTTACACTATTATATGCGCAAGAAAACGACAAATTCTCTATCAACGATGCCTCGCGCGGTAATGTTATTGAGTATAGGGAATCGTATGTACCTGTGGTGTATAGCGCGCTACCTGAATTTATGTCGTTTGTTGATGTTGCCATCCTTTTGGCACTACTGACAGTTGGACTTATCTTTGTTATAAGGAGAAAATCTAATCGCTCGATGAATATTTTAATGTTAATAACATTTATCTATTTAGGGCTCATTAGAGGGGGCTGTATATGCCCGGTAGGCTCAATAAGTAATGTTACACTTGGCATTATTAACCCGGCATTGGTAAGCCTTGTTGCATTGGTGATATTTTTAGGACCTCTTATAACAAGTTTTATTGCAGGTAGATCGTTCTGCTCATCAGCATGCCCGCTGGGTGCTATACAAAACTTAAACCACACAAAGAAATACAAAAAATGGTTACGAATACCAAGTAAGATAAATAAATTTGTATTCATCCTGCCTGTTTTAATTCTTGCAACAACAGTATATCTTATAATTGGTGGTTCGGCTTGTTTCTTTATATGTGAACTCGACCCATACAAACCACTACTATTTACAGGCAATGCATGGTTTGACCAAATAGTAGTATTCATTAAAGGACAGCCAGTTGAGTCTAAAATAATATTAGCAGGAGGCATAGGGGCCTGGGTGTATATGATACTCGTACTTGCTTTAGGGTATA
>CAYIZU010000099.1:0-5444 GCA_964367795.1 uncultured Rikenellaceae bacterium
CCTTCAGGAGAGATAGCTGTAATGGGCGCTCAAGGAGCTATCGGTGTTCTTTATACCAAAGAAATAGCTGCTATTGAAGATCCAGCAGAAAAAGCTATCTTTATTGCTCAAAAGGAGAAAGAGTACACTGAGGCATTTGCTAATCCATATAATGCAGCTAAATATGGCTATATTGATGATATTATCGAGCCTCAAAACACTCGTTTCAGAATTATCCGCGCTCTTCAGTCGTTACAAAACAAGCGTTTATGTAACCCTGCTAAGAAGCATTGTAATATACCACTTTAATAGATGTTATTACTGATGAAAAGAGAAAATATATTAAAAAATCTCCTCTCTTTAGCCGTTATACTATTGGTTGGCTCTACTGCTTATGCACAAGGTGTTAAAGATATTAGATTCAACGAAATAGTAGTATCTAATACCAACGGTATAGAGAATGAGATGGGTAATAAATGTGGATGGATTGAGTTTCGTAATTCAGGTTATTCAACAGCCGACTTAAGTGGTTGTCACATAGTTATGGTTGACAATAGTGGAAGAGAGTACCGTTGTGTTATACCACGTGCCACTAAGGGTGCGACGATTGGTCCACAAGGGTATCTTATCATGTTCCTCGACCCGTCATCTGACTCACCTCTAACAACAAATTTCACGTTAGAGGATGCGAAAGAGATATATCTTTATGATGCAAGTGGTAAAGGAGACCATCTTGATAAGGTTGTAATTCTGAAATCAATGGTTGAGCCAAATGTATCGCTATCACGCGTTCCAATGCCTTTATCATCTATTGACGAACGTTTAATGGAGAGTAAAATTGAGACACGTAGCACTCGTTTAGAGCCTATGAAGTCACAAACTCCCGGCTATGCTAACTATCCAGCTCCAAAAGTGTCACGCGCAGAGAAATTCTCTGAAGTAGATAAGAGTGGTGCGGGCATGACGTTAGTAGCTATGTGCGTGGTTTTCACCGCATTACTATTATTGTTTTTAACATTTAGGGAGATTGGGCGCATACTACAAAATGTAGAAAAGAAGAAAGAGAGTAAAAAAGCTACTACTACAACTTCTGCAGCCCCACAAGGTAAGCCTGAACTTAATGGTGAACAATTAGCTGCTATTGCATTGGCTATCAAGATGTTTAATGACGAATTAGAGAGTCGTGAGGATATGATTTTAACAATCAACCGCACAGCTAAAGTTTACTCTCCATGGAGCTCAAAAATACATGGTTTAACAAGGGTTCCTACCGTTAGGAAAAATTAAATAATGATAATATTTTAAATAATGAAAACATATAAAATGAAGGTTAACGGTAACGAGTATGAGGTTGCTGTTGAAAAAGTTTCAAATGATACCACTAAGGTAAAACTTAACGGTGTGGAGTATAATATTGAGGTTGATACACAGTACAAAAAGGTGAATAAGCCACTTCTTAACCCTACACCTGACCGTGCTCCAGTAGCAGCTGCACCTGTAGCGGCGGCAGCTCCTGCAGCTGGTGGCGGTGGAGAGGTTATTAAAGCCCCTCTACCAGGTGTTATACTTGACATTTATGTTTCTGTTGGAGATGCCGTAAAAGCGGGTCAAAAAGTTATGATGTTAGAGGCTATGAAGATGGAGAATAACATTGAGGCAGAAAGTGATGGAGTTGTTAAATCTATCCACGTATCTAAAGGAGCCAACGTATTAGAAGGCGATAAATTAATTTCAATAGGTTAATTATGGTAGGGACTTTATTACAACAAACTGGTCTTTTCACTTTTATTGGTGAAAATTTATCCCAATTTTGGGGATATACCGGTTTTGCGAACATAGAAGTTGGAAATATTGCAATGATATTAGTTGCTTTTCTTTTCATATTCTTAGCTATTAAATTTCATTTCGAACCTATGTTACTTATCCCTATCGGATTTGGTATAATCTTAGGAAACGTGCCATTTTTCCCGGGTTTGCAGATAGGTATCTATGAAGAGGGTTCAGTGCTTAATTACCTATATTTTGGAGTGTTAAAAGGAGTATATCCACCTCTTATCTTCTTAGGTATTGGTGCAATGACCGATTTCTCGGCTTTAATATCTAATCCACGCCTAATGCTTATTGGTGCAGCGGCTCAATTTGGTATTTTTGCAGCATATATGGGAGCCACTGCAACAGGATTATTTACAGCGCAAGAGGCTGGTGCTATTGCGATTATTGGTGGTGCAGATGGTCCAACGGCTATTTTCCTATCATCTAAATTAGCTCCAGATCTTATGGGTGCTATTGCAATCTCGGCATACTCATATATGGCTCTTGTACCTGTTATTCAGCCTCCTATAATGAAGTTATTAACTACACCAAAGGAGCGAGTTATTAAGATGAAAGCACCTCGTGTGGTTTCTCAAACTGAAAAGATACTTTTCCCTATTGTAGGTGTGTTATTAACATGTTTCCTTGTACCATCGGGTATACCATTACTTGGTATGCTATTCTTCGGTAATTTACTGAAAGAGAGCGGTGTAACACGTCGTCTTGCGGAAACTGCTCGAGGTCCACTCATCGATATAGTAACAATTCTTATCGGTATTACTGTAGGAGCATCTACTCAAGCAAGTACTTTCTTAACGGGTAAGTCATTGTTAGTGTTTGGATTAGGTGCAGGTTCTTTTATTATTGCAACATTCTCAGGAGTTCTTTTTGTTAAGATAATGAATCTATTCTTAAAGCCTGAAAATAAGATTAATCCGCTTATTGGTAACTCGGGGGTATCGGCTGTGCCAGACTCTGCTCGTGTGTCGCAAGAGGTTGGTTTAAAGTATGATAAGAAGAACTACCTACTAATGCATGCTATGGGACCTAACGTAGCTGGGGTTATCGGTAGTGCGGTAGCAGCTGGTATATTACTAAGTTTCCTTGCATAAAGTAGGGTAGTACGACATAAAAAATGCCGTGGTAAGAAAAAACTCTTATCACGGCGTTTTTTTTGCACTATATAATTGATATATTAAAAAAAATTCATATCTTTAGAACCATATTAGGAGTAAATTGTATTATAAAAAGTTATAAATGTTTACAGTTGAGGAAGATAGAGCAATAAAGATACAATTCGATGTACTGCTTTCGGCATGCGAACGAATATATAAACGCGAGGGGGATAAAGAGTTAATAATATCTGCCTTTGAACTTGCGAATAACTCTCATATAGGGGTTAGGCGCAAATCTGGTGAGCCCTATATATTACATCCGTTAGCTGTTGCTATGATTGTGGTTGATGAGATAGGTTTAGGAGTAAAATCGGTATGTGCTTCGCTGTTACATGACGTGGTAGAGGATACAGACACCCCTTTAGAGTATATAGAAGAGGTTTTTGGGGCTAAAATAGCATCTATGGTAGATGGGCTCACAAAGATAAAAAGAGCGGGCGATATAGCCTCTGTTAACTCGGAACAGGCAGAGAATTTCAAGAAAATATTATATACACTATCTTCAGACGTAAGGGTTATGATTATTAAGCTTGCTGACAGGCTACATAATATGCGCACATTAAGCTCAATGCCATCGCATAAGCAAACGAAGATAGTAAGCGAAACAATAGCCCTTTTTGCCCCTTTAGCACATCGTTTGGGACTATATAGCATAAAGAGTGAATTAGAGGATTTATGCTTTAAATACTCGTTCCCTAAAGACTATTTAGCAATAACGGAGAGGCTCAATGAGAGTTCCGTTACTCGTAATGAGTATATTGGTAAATTTAATGCCCCTATCATAGAGAAACTTAATGAGAGCGATGTCGAATTTGATATTGTTGGACGCAGTAAATCCCCATATTCAATATGGAAAAAGATGCAGCGAAAGCAGATTACTTATGATGAAATTTTTGATCTTATTGCCATAAGAATAGTCTTTAAATCAGTCCCTTTCGTTCCAGAAAAGGTACAGTGTTGGCATATATATTCCATGTTAACGGATATTTACAAGCCAAAACCGGACAGATTACGTGACTGGGTAAATATTCCTAAAGCTAATGGTTATGAGGCGCTTCATTGTACTGTGATGGGTCCTGATGGCGTATGGGTTGAGGTGCAAATAAGGTCAGAACGCATGGATGCTATTGCAGAGAAAGGTTTTGCTGCTCATTGGAAATATAAAGATAAGAACGGAGGTACAGGAGATGCCGATAGAGAGCTTGACAAATGGATAAAAGAGGTCCGTGAAGTGCTATCAAATAGCACAGAAGATGCCGTTGAGTTCTTAGATGAATTCAAATTAAACCTTTTCGCCTCAGAAGTAGTGGTCTTTACTCCCAAAGGAGATACCCATAACTTTGCCAAGGGGGCCACTGCGCTTGATTTTGCGTATGGAATACATACTAATGTGGGGAACAATGCCATTGGAGCAAAAATAAACCATAAAATAGTCTCTATATTCACAAAGCTACAGAGTGGAGATCAAGTAGAGATATTAACCTCGCAAGGAGCTCATCCACTGCCTGAATGGCTTGATAATGTGGCTACTATAAAGGCAAAAAGAACCATAAAAGATTACCTTAAACGAAGTAGTGCGCATAATGTTGAACGTGGACAGCAGATTTTTAATCAAAAAATGGAAGAGTTACGCATTACACCAAGCGCAAGGGTCTTTAGAAAGATACTTCCAGAGTATAAATGTACTAATAAAGAGGTATTTTATAGCGAATTAGGTGCTGGCATCATCAACTTAGATAACCTACATAAGGTGTTGAAAGAGAATGCAGCGCAAAAATTAATAAAATATTGGGGGCTAAGAGCTGGTAATGTTCGCAAGCAAAAAGGAAATAATACCAAGGAAGAGACCAACATGAACGACTTTAACATCGCTAAATGTTGCCATCCAATACCTGGTGATGAGATAGTTGGTTTCAATGAGAGTGGCAAAATAACAATACATAAAAAAAATTGTCCGAATGCCATTGATATAGCAATAAAACATGGAAATAAGATAGTAAAAACGGAATGGGCATCCGAAAAAATGGTGTCCTACTTAACCCATATAAAGATACGTGGTATCGACCGTATAGGTATCCTCTTAGAGCTTACAGGAGTTATTACTGCGCAGCTTAATATCAATATCCGTAAGCTATTTATTGAAAGTCATGACGGAATTTTTGAAGGTTTTGTATCTCTCTATGTGCAAGATATAAAGGGACTTAGCCAGTTAATAAAAAAAGTTCAGAAGATAAAAGGTATCGAAACTGTAATTCGTGTTGATGGAGTTGATTATAAATTATAAAACATTAATGTTATGAAACGAAGCAAAAAATTATCATAATTATTTCACCCATATATAATTATTATAATTTTTTGCGGAGTTACATACGACAACTAAAAAACAAATTATAAACGTATGAAAATATTTGAGTACATTTCGGAAAATTACGTTACTATATTAATCATTATGTTGGGAATATATGGCTCAATATTACG
>CAYIZU010000099.1:5454-7685 GCA_964367795.1 uncultured Rikenellaceae bacterium
AAGCTGAAATTGGTGAAGAAAAACCTAAATACGACCCGTACACCATCTTTTCTAAAGTACTCGATACGATAACGAATATAGATGATGAAGATGATGTTCCGCCACCATTAAAAAAGGAGACACCAAAGGAAGATGTCGATAAAAATAGGTTAGATAATGTTGAAAGTTACTCATTCATGCAAAATCAGCCCGTTTTAGAGAGTCAAAATATTCAAGTGGAGGAAGATGCGGAATCACCTATAACAAGCCCTAAAATAAGTAAAACAGAGGTCAACTTCGACCTAAAAGACGCTGTTATAATGAGCACTATATTGGCTCCAAAATTTGAGGAAATTAACTAAAAAACTAAATCCCTATTCATTATTGGATGGGGATTTTTTATATGATAATAAAATAAGTGAAGTAAAGATGTAAATGTATAATATATAACAAAAAGGTAATTTTCAATTTAACATAATTAAATAAGTATGGCATCAATATTTAAAAGGATTGTAGATGGAGATATTCCCTGCTACAAAATTGCTGAAAACAGCGAATTTCTCGCGTTTTTAGACGTGAATCCGGTACAACCGGGACATACATTGGTAATTCCAAAGGAAGAAATCGACTATTTCTTTGATTTAGAGGATGATTTATTGGCTAAAATGATTGTTTTTGCAAAAGAGGTGGCTAATAATATCAGAATTGAACTAAATTGTAAGAAGGTCGCAGTAGTTGTGATTGGTCTTGAGGTTCCACATGCACATATACATTTGATACCAATGAATAATGAAGGTGATGTTGATTTTACAAAAAAGAAATCACTGAGTACAGATGAATTTTTAGCTTTACAAAATCGAATAATGCTAAAATAGAAAAGTAAATCACAATTTTACAAAATTAAAATTCATAAGGTCACAAAATTTGTGACCTTATTTTTTTTCACAAAATTTTTCACAAAAAAAGTGGCATTTTAGCTGTTTACAGTTGTTAAATAGCCATTGTAGTTTGAAATTGACAATGTTTATCACTGTATTGTTAACAGTGATTATCAGTATTTTAGCCCGATATTGTTAATGTATTACTTTACATTGCAACAAATATAATTAACTATATATGAATAATATTGGAAATGTATTAGTATAAATAATTGATAACCAGTATTTTATATGGCTATTCTAAAGTTATTATTTATATAATAAAATAGACATTGTATAAATTGTTACATTTGTATATTACAAAAATAATAACTATCTTTGCATTATTAATGATTAATTCACATATTTATGGAAATGAAAGATAGAATTGCGGAAATTATTAAGGCAAAAGGTGTCACTTCACAACAGTTTGCAGAGATTATAAATGTACAATCATCAACAATCTCTCATATACTTTCGGAAAGAAATAAACCGAGTCTTAATATAGTAATGAGTATAATGGAAAGTTTACCTGAAATCAATCCGGATTGGCTCTTATCAGGGACTGGTGAGATGTATCGTTGTGAAAATAATGAAATGGGGTTAAATGGGGCTAATTTCGAGCATAATGAAGCATCTGTAAATGATGGTGTGTTTAACACAGATAACGACCATTCTACAAATGTTAGAGGTGCTAATGGGTATAATCATGGATATTCTTCACTCCAGGAGGCCTCGCAACATACTACTACCCCATCAACAGGTGCGTATCGTAGCGATTTACAAATGTTTGACAACTGTGAAAACATTGAAAAGATTATGGTTTTCTATAATGACAAGTCATTTGACATTTATAAACCTCGATAAAAACTTTAGATTACATTTGTTCTGCGTCAAATTATTGATACATCGCCATGCTTAAAATCACTATCATACAATTTACAAATATATTGACATGGCGATGTATTTTTTAATATTGTATAACTAATTGATTTTCATGCTATTATATTTCATTACTTTTGTATAGTGTATTATACTTTTGTAATACACTTTTTTACTCTACTTTGTATGTAATATATAATTGTGTAATTTCACTGTAATACTCTTATAGTTAATGTTTTACACTATTATTTATTGTTTTTAACCCCTTGAGATTTGAATAAAAATTTATTCATGTATATTATACTGTAAATATTGGCTTAAAATATGGTTGACGGTGTGAAATTGTGAATTACAAAAATATTCATGAAATTCACATTTATCCCCTACTTTTTGAGCTATTTTTTTCGAATGTTTGATATTGTTATTATTATGTAAATTTTGTGTATTATTATA
>CAYIZU010000100.1:0-7602 GCA_964367795.1 uncultured Rikenellaceae bacterium
TGATTTTCGTGGGTAGAATTTTTCGTTTTTTTAGAGTTATATTTAATTTTAAGTAGTGAGTTATTATCTGTTTTACGCTAGAAACTTGAATCTATATATGGGGAACTAGATGCGGTAAGTGGCGCGCGTTTATTAGTAGAGGAGTTATGGGGCGTTAAATTTTACGAAGAGATAGATATAGATGTTTCAGAGGGGCTCCTATCAAAAATATTAGAAGATATTACCAATGAAAAACCTATTCAGCAAATTATAGGACATAGCTACTTTTTAGACAGGCGATTTGAGGTGTCAAACGATGTATTAATACCACGCGGTGAGACAGAGGAGCTGGTTTCTTGGATAATAAAAGATTTTATTGATGTTGACGAAACGATTGATATAATAGATATAGGCTCTGGAAGTGGAGCTATTGCAGTAACTCTCTCCTTAGAGCTACCCACGGCATCTGTTTCGGCGGTGGATATATCATGTGATGCTCTTAATGTGGCGCGAAAGAATAGTATCTCTCTTGGAGCGAAAGTGCAATTTAGTCAGATGGATATTTTGTCAAGTGAGCCGCTAGGAGAATATGATGTTATTGTGAGTAATCCTCCATATGTTACTGATAGTGAAAAGAGGCTTATGCGTAATAATGTTCTAAAATATGAACCACATATCGCCCTTTTTGTTGATGATAACAACCCTTTGCTATTTTATAGAAGAATCGCAGATATTGGATGTAGGGTGTTGCGCGACGGAGGTAGGTTATATTTTGAGATAAACGAAAATTACTCATCGGAGTGCTGTGATATGCTCCATGAGATGGGGTATATTGATATAGTGCTAAAATATGATTTAAACGACAAGCCTCGAATGGTTCGCGCGTCAAAAGGTAGAAGATTAAGCTATGATGAGGCACTGAAGAAGATTATGTCGGTACCAATGTTTCAAAAGGTGGGGGCGGCGGCATTTGCACCAACACTTGATGGAATTAATCGTTTGGTTGATAGGCTTGGTAATCCGCAGAGATGTTATAAAACGATACACATAGCAGGTACTAACGGAAAAGGCTCGGTCTCAAATATGTTATCATCGGTGCTTATGGAGGCAGGCTATAAGGTGGGTTGTTACACCTCTCCACACCTCATAGATTATCGCGAAAGGGTAATGATTGATGGTGTGATGGTTGATAAGGAGGTAGTTGCAGAGTTTACCTCGATAGTGGGAGATATAATTGACAAATACTCCCCATCCTTTTTTGAAATAACAACAGCTCTTGCTTTTTACGCTTTTAAATGTGAGTTAGTAGATATTGCCATAATAGAAACTGGCTTAGGGGGACTCACCGACTCGACAAATATTATTAGTCCAGTACTATCAGTTATAACAAATATATCTTTCGACCATAAGGCTCTTTTGGGGGATAGTTTAGGTGCGATAGCGGAACAAAAGGGAGGAATAATAAAACCGTTAACCCCTGTTGTTATAGGAGAGAGGGGAGAGGAGAGTGATGAGGTGTTTAATCGTATTGCCAGTTCAAAGAAATCAAAAATATATTTTGCCGAGGATTATTATGTTGTTGATAGTTTCGATAATATCAGCGGTGAGATAACTGTTAATAAAGGAGATGAAAGTTATTACCTTGGATTAAGAGGTGAATGTCAAAGACGAAATTTTGTCACTTTGAGATGTGTCGTAGATGCGTTGAGGGAGAGAGGTATAGAAATATCTAATAGCAAACTAAGCGATGGTGTGGCAAATGTGTGTAAAAATCTCTCCTTTAGAGGTAGGTGGCAGCAATTAAGTAATCATCCGATTGTAATTTGTGATACGGCACATAATAGGGCAGGTATTGAACAGATTGTGGCTCATATTTCCAAAATGGAGTATGAGAGATTATATCTCGTGTTGGGATTTATGGAGGATAAGGAGGTGGAGGATATTTTATCAATTATGCCTCGTGATGCCAAATTCATATTTGTTACAACAACAAACCCACGCTCTATGAAGAGTGAAAGGATATTTGATATTGCACAAAAAATGGGGCTTGATGGTATATATTGTCAATCGGTATTGGAGGGTGTCAATATGGCTAAAGCTTATGCCAATCCTAATGATATGATATTCATAGGGGGCAGTACATTTACTGTTGCAGATGTGTTGGTGGAGTAACTCTTAAGATATGTCCGAGGAGTTTAACAGTAGGACCTATGTTGATAAGTGTGTTGTAATGAATTACACTTGCGGCTTCGCAAGATAGTAGCCACTATTAGGTATCACTCATTCATAATATCACTAATTTTAGCTATTGTGCACTTTATTATAACACTGTAATTTTGCATCGTGAAATTATAGCAGTTATGAAATTTAGTGTATTGATGGTTTTGATAACTATCTTGTCAATGAAGGTGTACGCCAAAGTGGATAATGATAGTGTTATTAGTGGGGTAGTGGTATCTTTTGAAGATAATAAAGCAGTGGCACATGCTACAGTTTTTATAGGTGATGGTGGAAAATATGCAGCAATAGCTGACGAAAAAGGAAATTTTAGAATTTCCTTACCTGAAGGTGAACACATTTTGACATGTAGTTCAATGGGATATGAAGATTGGTCGCAGGCAATCAATATGGTAAAAGGCGATACAAAAAAAGTATCTATTAAGTTAAAGAGGTCGGATATAGAGATGGATGATGTTAATGTTGTGGGTAAGTCGCAAACGCAACTAAGACAAGATCAGGGTTATTCTGTAAATAATATAACCACGCGTCAAACATCGGCAAGTAGTTTCACGACAGAAGAGCTATTAAACCGCTCTGCGGGTGTTAAGATACGTCAGAGTGGTGGTATAGGCTCTGAAAGTGAATACTCTATTAACGGATTATCTGGTAGCTCGGTTAAGGTGTATATTGATGGTGTTCCAATCCGTTCATATGGTCACTCTTTTTCGGTATCGAATCTGCCTCCATCTGCCATTGACCGCGTAGAGGTATTTAAGGGGGTTGTTCCTGCCTATCTCGCAGACGACGCACTAGGTGGCGCAATTAATATCATCACTAAAAGAGGGGACTCGCAGTCTCTCAATGCCTCATATTCACTTGGGTCGCTAAATACGCATAATTTTGATATAAACGGTTTGTACACGAACGAAAAGAGTGGTTTTTTCGTAGGAGGTACTGCATACTATAACTCAAGTGATAACAACTATAAAGTATGGGGTGATGCTGTATACGTTACCGATAATATGACAGGTAGGGTTGAAAATATCACTGCAGAACGTTTCAACGATCAATATATGACTTACGGAGCAGGTATCAATACCGGTTATACTAACCTTAGCTGGGCCGATGAGTTACGTTTAAACCTAACACTATCTAATGTAGATAAAGAAATTCAGAATGGGGCAACCATGGAGACGGTATATGGTAATCGTCGTAGTGAACAGTGTTCTTACGTTTCAAATATCAACTACCGCAAGAGGGATATTCTACCACGTCTTGATTTACAAAGTGATTTTTCATACTCTTACACCGACCGTACAATAATTGACACATGTAATATTCAATACGATTGGTCGGGAAAGCCTGTAACCGATATGAATGGAGATATTGTGCATTGGGGAACTACTGGAGAGGCAGGTAGAGCAACCTTAGCTGCAAGTTTAGAAAATAATTTTAATAATCGTACAAGTATCAGATATGCCGTTGATACAGACGAAAATCATATCGTTTCGTTTAGTGGATCATATTATAAATTCACACGCGATATTGACGATCCGATGTTGCCAGAATATGAACAACAACTAACTGATACACGTTATATAGATAAATTTACTTTGGCAGTTGCTTATGATGCTAAATTTTTTGACGAGAAATTAAATGTATCGCTTTTCTATAAATATTTCAATCAAAATTTATCCCTATCCGATCCGATAGCAGATAATACAGGGGCACTTGTTCCAAATAAGGTTACTACTGATATGGATGGAAATGGTTATGGTTTTGCTTCATCATATGAGCTACTCGAAGGATTTAGAGTAAACCTATCTGCTGAAAATGCACTGCGTCTACCTACTATAACTGAAATGATAGGTAATGCGTCGGAGAATATTGAGGCTAATTATAATATACGTCCTGAGCGGAGCCTTAATTTTAATGTAGGAGCATCGTTAGAGTCTATATCTTTTGGAGAGAATAGTTTTGGTGGCAGTATTAATCTGTTCTATCGTGATGTGACAGATATGATACAGCGCGCGGAGATAAATAAGGGAGATGAAACTTTTGGATATGAAAATATTGGAAAGATATTGAGCAAAGGGGTCGACCTTGAACTTAAATATAGCTATAAAGATAGATTAAGAGTGACGGGTGCGATGTCGTATACCGACGCACGGTTTAATCTACGATATGATGAAAACGGTGCTGAATATGCATGGTATGGTGATCGCCTTAGGAATATGCCATACTTCACCACTAATGGTGGGGTAAGTTACGAGATAAATGACTTATTTCAGAAAGGTTCGAAATTGATGATTAGCTATCACCTTAACTACACACACGAATTTTTTAAGAATTGGGAGAGTTTAGGCGTGGCGGGTAAGGCTACTATCTCTTCGCAGCTATCGCACGATATTGGTGTTGTTTATACTTTCCCAAGCGAGAAGATTACATTTAGTATAGATGGTAAAAACATCTTAAACGAGCAATTGTTTGACAATTATGCTCTTCAAAAACCTGGTAGATTGATATTTGCTAAGCTAAGTTTTAGAATTTTATAAATAATTAAATAAAAATCAAGATGAAGAAGAAATTTTTAATTTTAAGTGCTTTAGCACTTTTTTCGGTTGTCTCATGTGATAATGGAAATGACAACAAGGGCGACGATAATGGCGGAACCAATGGAGACGGTAAGTATTTTAATGTCGTTTGGTGTGCAAGTGATGAAGGTGAGACCCCAAGTTATGCACAAGCTTTAACAGATATTTCGTCAGGAGATATTGATGGCTCTAAGGGCTTCGAGACTCCGTCAGTACGTTCGGCGTATACTTTTACTTCAAGCGATGGTGCTTATCTTTATAATTATAATTACGGAGGTGGTACGTTTGATAAGTATGAGGTAAAAGGAGGTGCTAATTATGTGAGTGTCGGTGTTCAGTTGTCATTAACAAATGCAATTGGTTCGGCTTACGGGCGTTGTTCATACCTTACTGACGAGCTTGCATCAGCACATAATGTTGTGACTGAGCCACAATATGAGAACGGGGTTTATACATACACGAAGTCGGAATTGAAGTTAGCTATTATCGACCTTACTAATGTTGTTATCAAGGAGTATAAGACAATTGAGATACCACGTACGGCTTATGATATTGCAGAAAATAAGTATGTATGGCGCGTTCATATGCCGTATATTCACAATGGTAAAATATATTATGGTTTAGGGCAAACAAAAGCATTAGCTTCAGACCCTACGAAAAGAGATAGTAGTGTGAAAGGTCATGCAGGTTTTTTAGTTATGGATTACCCATCTTTTGCTAACCCTAAAATTGTGAGAACAACAATTGATACAGAGGGCGATACATATGGTTTCCGTTCACGCCCAATATACCCTTACGGAGGTACTGGAGCTAATAAAGATGACTTATATCAGTTATCAATGACAAATTCGCATATTCTTAAGATTACTAATGGTGAGTATGATAATAATTATGTGTTTAGCTTAAAAGAGGCTCTTGGTTCAGAGTATGAGATATCTTCAGCAGGTTGGCATTATGTTGGCAATGGTATTGGTTATGTGCCTTTTAGAGAGGAGAAAGGCGATGAAGGAAATAACTGGGGCCTTGCTCGTGTGGACTTAAACACAAAAACTGCTATCCGATTAAATATTCCGTCTAATATGGATATGTGGGAGTATCAAAGTGCGCGCTTAGAGGGCACAACGCTATATATGGCTATATGTCCAGTAGATGGTAGTGGCCATGTTTATATGTTCGACACAACGAGTACAAGTGCTGATGGCTTTACTAAAGGAGCAGTATTAAAAGGTAGTGCTGATGCATATTATGCGGGTGTATTTTAGGGAACTTCTAAAAACTCATTTCACGCGCTGCATCTTCGCTGATTTGTATTTTTGCGGGTTTATAAAATCGACCTTTAGAACCACTAAAGGCTGATTTTTCAAATCACAAAAATCCTAAACCATCAAAGCGCATCACATAAAAGCAGTTTTTAGAACTCCCCTTTAATTAGAGATTATGAGGAAAATATTTAAGGAACTCCATTTGTGGTTGTCAATACCATTCGGGCTATTAATTACGGTTATTTGCCTTACCGGAGCTATTCTTGTATTTGAAAAGGAGATTACACAATGTGTGGAGTCTCGCCTATATAAAGTGAAATATAACGAGGGGGATGAGAAATTAGCCCCCTCAAATATAGTTGCAAGAGCAAAAGAGCAATTACCCGACTCTATAATAATTTCAGGAATAGAGATTTTTTCGTCTCCCCATAAGGCGTCTATGTTGCGCTACAATGGGTCGAGTAGAAGAGATGCTATAAGTGTTAATCCATATACTGGCGAGGTTTTAGGCTATGTTAAGTGGAACAGTTTTTTTAAGACTATGTTCTACTTGCATCGTTTTATGATGGACCCGCCAACTAAGAGGGGAGTGATGAGTACGGGAAAGCTTATTGTTGCTCTTTCAACCATTGTGATGATGGTAATTACAATCACAGGGTTGGTTATATGGTTTCCACGTAGTAGGAGTAGAAATTATTTGAAGATTGTCAAATCTCGATTGAAATTTTCTGTCAGTAAGGGTTGGAAACGTTTTTGGTATGATAGTCACCTATCGTTAGGATTTTATTCTGCCTTGGTTGTATTACTGATGGGTATAACAGGTCTTACATGGTCTTTTAGCTCGGTTCGTCAGGCTGCCTATTCAATGTTGGGTGCTGATAAGAAGGAGAAATCTAAAGTAGTGAAGATTGAGAGCGGAAGTAGTTCGCTTTCAACAGAATCTCCATGGGATAATGCCTTCAATGAACTTAATAAATTGTATCCTGAGTATCAATCAATAACAATATCTAAGGGGAAAGCAGATGTTAAACCGCGACCTCATTCTAAGAATCCATTTTTAAGAGATAGTTACAAATTTGGTGATAGTGGTGCTTTGGAAGAGGTTGTTTACTATAAGAATCAATCGCAAAGTAGTAAGGCTAAGGGTATAATCTACACATTGCATACGGGTTCTTTTGGTGGAATATTTTTTAAGATAATATATTTTATTATTGCATTAATAGCTGCCTCTCTTCCTATATCGGGATATTATCTGTGGATAAAGAAGAAGTTACGCCGTAGCAACCGTTAAATTCATAGGTGTTTTTTTCTAAAAGATGACGAACTTTTGGACATAGCTGTTAAGAAGGGAATTCTAAGATAAAACTTCTAAAAATATTTAGTTTTATCTTAGAATTCCCTGGTTTTGCGACTTATTCTTTGAGATATAAATTTAGAAAATAGGCAATCCTAATCGGTTAATCTTTTCTCCATATTTGTTGCTTTGTCATTGTTCTTCAAGGTCATTATTCTATAAATTACATACCCTACTACACAGATACTAATAA